>JAUXJK010000038.1 GCA_030624785.1 Actinomycetes bacterium | reverse complement strand
TCCCTCGCGGCGGAAGCGAAGATCATCCTTGCTACGCGGCACGAGATAGGAAGAGGTCACGCTCGCTCCGTCGTCGCGCTCGTACGTAAGGATCTTCTTCGCCTCGGCGTCGAACTGCAGGTCGTAGAGATTCGCGATCTCGCGAATCACGCCGCCGGTAGCGAAGTGAGTCGTTACGTCCTCTACTCTCTCGCCCTTGTAGATCACCTCGCGATCTTCCTTCAACGAGGCGACGTACGCGACCCCATCCTTCAGGAAAGTCTTTTGATCCTCGGCTACGGCCATCTGTTTTCTCCTATCCTGGGCGGGTGGAGAGCACGACTATTCGTGCTCGGTTGAGCGAGTGCTGACGATGTCATCGCGCGAACAGACGCGCGGATGTCGCATCACGTTGAGTACGTGGCCGATGAAGAGAACGTGATCTCCTGCAACGACGCGTTGCTCGACCGCGCAGTCGACATGGGCAATTGCGTTGGCAACGACTCGTGTACGTGAGCTCGCCGAATCGTCCGAGTCGCCCTCGCAAAATTCGTGTACGAGCTTCGGTTGTCCCTTGGCCGACCCGAAACGTGCGACGTCGATAAGCGACTCGCCGAGCACACTCACTCCGAAAGCGCCGTCTGTCGTAATCGCCTGGGCACTGGCGATACCCGCGCCAAGCGAAACGGAAAGCAGAGGGGGCTCGAGCGATACCGAACGGCAGGTGCTCACGGTGAGTCCCCCACGGATCCCCGCCGACCTCGCACGTAACCATCACCACTCCGGTCGCGAGCTCGCCCATCGCGTCGCGAAACGACTCGGCGAGGGCGTCTTGCTGGGGCGGCGAGTCTGAGCTACTCACACGGGACCTGCCTCGGCCAGGCATGTCCGCCTCATAGCGGTCGCGTACCCCACCCCTGGAGCTCATGTTGACTCGACTGGCTCAGGTTAGAACGGTTGATCGCTCGGGTGCCCCAACCGACATCGCCTGCCAAAAACTCTTGGGAACGAGGGGGCAAGGCGGGCGAGGACGCGCCGGAGCCGACATTGCGGCGGCTGTCTTGTGGACCACGGCCGCCTTGTGGAGGACGGCTGCTTTGTGGAAAACGAGACCGTGGCTCTAAAATCTTCTGCAACTCGCCATCGAGGCCGGCCCGACGCAGGACATCGTTCCAGTCGCCGGGCCGCGTACTTTCGAGCGGCTGAGCTCGGTCGAGCGCGGCGGCGAGCGCGGCCCCAAGGAGTAGATCCTCGGAGGATTCGGGACAGACGTAGTTCGGGCCCACAATGACTCGACGCACGAGCCACCTGTTGTGTTTAGCCATGTGGGCCCGGCTGGATTCGAACCAGCGACCGACGGGTTATGAGTCCGCTGCTCTAACCCCTGAGCTACGGGCCCGCAGCGAGCCTAGCCAACGTGCCACGGCGTCGGGTGGCGAGGTTCGGAATTGTGCAACCGCGGAGGCTCTCGATACGCTCGACGTGACAAATGGGCGCGTATGGCGCAGAATGGTCACGCCGATACTCCAAGGAATCGATCGACGGCAGGAGGTTCGAGGCGCGGTGAAGGTCTATCAAGCGGAACGAAGCGTTCGTACTCGAGGCGGGCTCGAAGTGCGCGACATCACCGAAGAGGTGCGGGAATTCGTCGCTGAGAGCGGTGTCCAGGATGGCATTGCCTGCGTGTATTCGCCCCACACAACCTGCTGTGTGCGGGTAAACGAATTCGAAACCGGTTTCCTTGAGGACTTCGCGAGGCTGATGAGGCGTCTCGTCCCTTCAGACAAGTACTACGCGCACGACGACTGGGATCTCCGCACGGAGAACATCTGTCCCGAGGACGTTGAGTTCGGCAACGGCCACGCGCATTGCATCGGGATGCTGATGGGGCCGGCGAGCGAGTCGATTCCCGTCCGGGACGGCGAACTCTGCCTTGGCACCTGGCAGCGTGTGCTGTTCATCGAGCTTGATCGGTCGCGAGACCGGCGCTGGCTCGTGCAGGTCGTCGGCAGCTAACCGACGTTGCTGCCCGTCAGCTAGCGCAGCTAGTCGCTGTATGCGTCGTGGCGTGAGAGCCACGCCATCGTCCAGGGAAGCTCGTCCTCATCGCGACCATGCGGTGTCAGGTCGAGGAAGTGGTAGGCACCGTTCACCATGTCGAGGCCTCTCGCGAATGTCTGGTACGTGAGGAAGATTCGACCGTCGTCGTCACGATGAAACACGCTGACGCCTGGCGCCTCATCACCGCCGAAGCGCTGCGTTCCGAAGTTGTAGTTGAGCTCGTCCTCGCCGACATCATCGGGCGAGTGGCTCACGCCCATGTCGACGTTGAAAGTGCTCTCGCTCGACGAGAGCCACGCGAAGCTCCAGTCCATCCGGCGCTTGTAGCTCTCGATCTTCTCGAGTGAAGCGCGCGAGATGACGACGAATGTGGCGTCGCGATGGGCTAGATGAATATCGACACCGTTGTAATTGTCTGCCCAGAACGAGCACGAGACGCAGCCCTCTTCCCAATCGGGACCGAGCATGAAGTGGTAGACGATCAGCTGCGATCGTCCGTCGAAGAGCTCGGCTAGCGACTGCGCGCTGTCTGGCCCCTCGAACACATCGTCCTGGTTGATCTCGAGCCACGGGAGCTCACGGCGTTCCCGACTCAGCTCGTCACGCTGGCGCGTGAACTCCTTCTCGTGGTCGAGATGTGTCTTCCGCGCTTCTAGCCAGGCCTCACGAGGCACCACGGCGTGACCAGCTTTTGACGTACTCGCAGGCATAAGCCCTCCTTGATCAATGTAAGTCACAACTTACCATTGCTCCACCAGGCGTGCCAGGGCGACGAGCACCTGCGCGCTACCCTCGTCGACATGGAACTTTCGCTCCAGGGCAAACGCGCGCTCGTCACGGGCGCAACGAAGGGCATTGGGCGGGCGATCGCGGAGGCATTCGCCAACGAGGGCGCGAGCGTCGCAATCTGCGCCCGCAACGCCTCTGATGTTGCGTCGACGGTCGCCGACCTCCAGAGCCGGGGCGTTCAGGCGACCGGCGCGAGCATCGACGTCTCTGATGCTGAGACCTACTCAGCGTGGGTCGAAAGCGCGGCATCCGAGCTAGGTGGACTTGACATTTTCGTCGCCAACGTCAGCGCGCTCGCAGCAGGGTGGGATGCTTCGTCGTGGCAGGCCATGCTCGAGACCGACCTGCTCCATACGACTCGTGGATACGAGGCCGCCGCACCGTTTCTCAAACGCTCGGACTGCCCCTCGCTCGTTGTGGTCTCGTCGGTTTCGGCAAACTTGGCCGGCGTTGGCGGCGGACAGGCGTACGGCGCCGTGAAAGCCGCTCTCATTAGCCTCGCATCGCAGCTTGCGCAGGAGATCGGCCCCGCTGGCATACGCGTGAACACCGTCTCGCCGGGACCGATCGATTTCCCAGGCGGGTTCTGGGATCGACTACGCGTATCCGACCCTGAGCGATATGCAAACGCTCGTGCCGCCGCGGCGCTGGGCCGCCATGGAACGCCCGAGGAGGTGGCTCGCGCCGTCGTGTTTCTTGCAAGCCCGGCCGCGAGCTATATCACTGGCGCGAACCTCAAGGTGGATGGTGGAACGCTCTCCACCGTCAACTACTAGGGCTTCGCCCCCAGGTATTCGCCTAGCCGACGCAGCGCCTCGTCGAGAGTCGCATTGGGCTTGCAGAACGAGAATCGGATGAACTCGGTCGGACCCTCACCCTCATAGAACGCGCTCAACGGCACTGCCGCGACGCGGGCTTCGGCAACAAGTCGCTGACAGATCTCGACGTCGGTCCCCTCCAGCCCGGCGCCATGCGCGCTCGCACTCAGGAAGTACGTCCCCTCACAGGGAAGAACGTCGAAACCGAGTGCAGTCAGACCAGCACCGAAACGATCGCGCTTCGCTGCAAGGTCGCCGGCGAGTTTTCCGAAGTACTCGTCGTCCTTCCCGAGCCCGTAGGCGACTCCCTGTTGCAGGTTTGGCGGCGTTGTAAATACAAGGAACTGATGGCATTTCGCGATCGGCGCGAGCAGTTCGGGCGGCGCGGTGATGTAGCCGACCTTCCAGCCCGTCAGCGAGAAGGTCTTGCCGGCTGAGCCGATCCTGACAGTCCGCTCAGCCATGCCAGGGAAACCCATGAGCGGCGCGTGGACGCCATCGTCGAACACGAGGTGTTCATACGCTTCGTCGCAAACCACATATGCGTCGTGTTCGCGGGCGACGTTGGCGATCAACTCGAGCTCCGATCGCGTGAATACTTTCCCGGTTGGATTCATCGGCGTATTCAAAAGAAGAAGCTTCGTACGCTCGGAGAACGCGTCCCGAAGGGCTTTCTCGCTGAGCTCCCAACTCGGGGGTTCGAGCCGGACAAACTTCGGCACTCCGGCACCGCGCTCGACCATCGGCAGATAGCAGTCATACAGAGGTTCGACGAGCACGACTTCATCCCCAGGTTCGACAAGGCCGAGGAGCGTGGCCGCGAGAGCCTCGGTCGCGCCCGACGTCACCATCACCTGCGTCTGCCAGTTGACGTCGAGCCCATAGAACCGCTTGTTGTGCGCCGCGACTGCCTGCCTCAGTTCGGGCACACCCATCATCGGCGGATACTGATTCCAGCCAGTGACGAGCGCATCAGCGGCGGCCTGGAGCACGTCTTCAGGGCTCTCCCCCTCGGGAAATCCCTGGCCAAGGTTCACCGCGTCGTGCTCGGCGGCGAGTCGCGACATCACCTCGAAGATCGTGGTGCCGTAGCTCGAGAGAACGGAGTTGGTGGGTTTCACTGGAAGCCGACTGTATCGTCCACGCCGTGACACAGCCGACGCGACCACCTGGATTGGGCAGACCCGTTCCGCGACGGCTCTCGAGCGAGTACGAGCGTGTCCTCGCAACGGCGACGGCAGGTTTCGGCTGAGGCTGCGCCATCTGGCTCGATGACTCGTTGCGCTCAATCGGCCACGACAGTCGCGAACTTCCGAGCTCCGGCGGGGCTCGATCATCACAGACCAACGGACAACTGCCCAGCACCCACCGCGGCCCCGCGCTGTCGAATGTTCACAGTGCCTACGCCGCGCTTGAGGCGACCGTCGCACCACCGGTGAGACCTCGGCGCCGCTAGCCCGGCGAGAGGGCGCACCAACCGTGGTCGCCTAGGGTCGGCCTAGTTAGCTACGCCGCTCAGCAATCGAGCTGCCGAGCACAACCTTCGCAAGGGCCGCGCCGCGTGGAGCGAACCCGCAGGTTCGATCATGTCTTTGGTTCTTCAGTTCAGCTCCCCGGACTGGACTCGAACCAGTAACCCTTCGATTAACAGTCGAATGCTCTGCCAATTGAGCTACCGGGGATCGCTCCAGACCCATCGGCTGGACGAACGACTCATTTTAGCCGAGCTCGCGAATCGCGTCCTGAACGCGCCCGAGCGAGGCTCGAAGCCCCCCGGCTATCTCCGGTGCCTCCGACTGCACGGCCTGGTCAAGCTCCCGTCTCAACATGCGCTCTTCAAGCCTCAGCAGCAGCTGCTGAGTCGTCCGTTCATCGATCGCATCGCGCGCCGCGCGAGCGTCGAGTTCGGCCAGAACCGTCACCACGCTGCCCTCAGCCGCCGAGCCCGCAACGAGATGATCACGAATCGCGCGGTTTGACCCATCCCGAAAGGCTTCGGCTGGAATCTCCCCGAGGGTCTCCACCAGTTCGGGATGCGCAATACACCCGGCCAGCAGATCGCGCTCGAGCCGGTCGGCCGTCTCAACTACCCGCGCTCCTGTTGCAGGCCCCGGCCTGCCCGCAGACCGCGCCAGCGTTGCCTGAGTCTCACGCGGGAGATCGAGTCGGTCAGCAGCCAACTTCATGGCGTCAAGCCGATCAGGCGAGTCCGGGGCGTTTGCGAGTATTTCTCGCACCTGCTCAAAGCCTTCCTGTCGACTCGGAGCTCGATCGAGCTCCAGCCGCACTCGGTACACGAGATAGCTCTCCGCATGTTCGAGCCCGGCCAGAAACTCGTCGGGAGCGTCTGCGGGATCCTTGCCGGGGGCGAGGGCGACCACCTTGACATCGAACCCGTGGCCCACGGCGAGCTCCATGCCACGGAGCGTGGCCTCCTGCCCGGCGAGGTCGGAGTCGAAGCACAGTACGATGCGGCGCGTAAATCTCCGAAGCTCCGTGAGCTGTTTCTCGGTCAGAGCGGTGCCCATGGAAGCGACCGACACGCCAAATCCCGATTGATGTAGAGCAATCACATCGGTGTAGCCCTCAACGATGATCGCGCGATCCTCTTTGATTATCGTCGAACGGGCATGGTCGAGTCCGTAGACGAGCGATGACTTTCGGAACAGCTCGCCTTCAGGAGAGTTGACGTACTTGGCGTTGATGTCGTAGTCGATCCAGGGCAGCTCCCTCGCGCCAAATCCGACAACACGCCCTCGGGTATCGGACAGCGGGAATATGAGCCGCTCCCCGAAGTAGTCGTTGCCGCGACGATTGATCAGCCCTGCTGCCGCGAGCTCGTCACGGCTGTAGCCCCTCTCAGCCGCCTTGCGCGCAACGACGTTTCCGCCGGGCGAGTACCCCAAACGAAATGTGCGAAGCGCGTCCGGAGCAAGGCCCCGCTCATCGAGGTATGCGCGCGATCGCTCTCCGGCTTGCCCTTCCCACAACTGACGCTCGAAAAATCGCGCCGCCGAGTCGAGCACATCGAAGAGACGATCGCGCCTTGCCCGCCGCCCCTCGGCTTCGGGGGACGCCTCCTCGTATTCGAGCGGCACTCGACATCGCTCGGCGAGCCACTCCACAGCCTCGACGAAATCCAGGCTCTCCGTCTCCTGAATGAACTTGATCAGATCACCACCGACGCCGCAGCCAAAGCAGTGGTAGAGCTTGCGCTCGGCGTTGACCGAGAAACTCGGCGTACGCTCATCGTGAAACGGGCAGCGCCCCACCCAGCGCGAGCCGACTCGGCGTAGCTGGGTTCGACCACCAACAATCTCGACGATGTCCGCGACATCGCGCACCTGTTCAACCGATGCCTGTTTGATCAGCGCCATGACAGAGCGAATCGATCGGTCATGCCAGCAACGTAGTCGGTGACTCGCTGGGCGAGATCGCCCGGCCGATCGCTGGGCAGTTTCTCCGGGTCGGCGACCAGCTTCATGAATATCTTGCGCACGGCATTCGTCGCGCGCTCGCGCCCTTCCTGGGCGGCAGGTCCGAGATAGACCTCGTCAAACATGAAGCGACGGAGACTGAGCATTGCATCGCCGATGACGTCGCTCTGGACGATGTCACCCTCACGACCCGACGACTCCACCAGATCGTGCACGAGCGTATCGATTCGCTCCGAGCCGGTCTGCCCGAGCAGAGCGATGTCGGGCGGAGGAAGATCGTCAGCCTCCAAGATGCCTGCGCGAATCGCATCGTCGATGTCGTGATTCAGGTAGGCCACGCGATCCACCAGTCGGACAATCTTCCCTTCAAGCGTCGCAGGCTCGTTCTCGCCCGTGTGATTCAGGATTCCATCCCGCACCTCGACCGTGAGGTTGAGCCCGGGTCCGTCGCCCTCCAGTTCGTCGACGACGCGGAGCGAGTGCACGTTGTGACGGAACTCGCGCCCGAACATCTCGCCGAGAATCGCGTCCAAGGCGCTCTCCCCGATATGTCCGAACGGCGTGTGCCCTAGATCATGTCCGAGGGCGATAGCTTCGACGAGATCCTCGTTGAGGCGCAGTGCCCGGGCGACGGCGCGCGCGATTCCGGATGTTTCGAGCGTATGTGTCAGACGGGTCCGGAAATGATCGTCTGTCGGAGCGATAAAGACCTGTGTCTTGTGCATGAGACGACGAAAGGCCTTCGTATGGACGATGCGGTCTCGGTCCCGCTGGAATGGCGTGCGTACCGAACACTCCGGTTCGACATGCTGGCGACCTTTCGTGGCGTAGGAGCGCACCGCGAGCGCGGAAAGCGTGTCGGCCTCAACGGCGTCAATCCGCTCCCTGAAGGAGTCGGCAATCGGACCGCGCTCACAGCTCATGCCGTCAGCGTACTTTGACGTGGATAACTCGCTGCAGGGCCGCGCCGGGCGGATGCCATCGCGTCCTCACTCACGAGGTGAGAGGAGCAGCGCAATCAGAGAATGACTGGCACCGTGCCACCGTCAGCGCTCCACGCAGCGCCCGTGACGTAGCTCGCCCGGTCGGAACACAGAAACGCAATGACCGCAGCGATCTCCTCCGGCTCGGCCAGGCGGCCAATCGGTCTGCCGCCGCCGACTCCCTTTAGAACCTCTTCCCGGCTCTTTCCTGACTTCACAGACAGCTGATCGGCCAGACCACCCTCTGCCAGCCATGCCGGCGAGGCTGTTGGACCGGGTGCCACGGCGTTGCAGAGCACTCCGTCCTTCGTATAGATGTCCGCAACCAGCCGCGAAAGCGAAAGCACGGCAGCTTTGGTGACGGTGTAGTCCGGCATGCCCGTTGATGGGCGTTTTCCAGCTGTCGAGCTTACATTGACGATGCGCCCGTAGCCGCGTTCACGCATGCCGGGCAATACCGCCCGGATGGTGCGGATGTAGCTCATTACGTTGAGCTGCCACAGCGAGTTCCACTCCTCGTCGGTGACCGCCATGAAATCGACCTGGCGCGCGTAGCCGACGTTGTTTATGAGACAGTCAACGCGACCGAACGTGTCTTCGGTCGTGCTGATGAGGGTCTCAACGCCCTCCGCCTCCGAAACGTCGGCCGCGACTCCGAGTGCGGCGCCGACTTCATCCACAGCCTTCGCGACACCCTCTTCACCACGACCGTTCACGACGACGCGTGCACCCTCCGCAGACAAGATTCGAGCAGCCTCAAGCCCGATCCCGGCGGTAGAACCGGTAACCACGCAAACGCGATCCTGAAGGCCGAGTTCCATGAGCGACGGCCTACGATACCCGACCCGGCCAATCTGGATTCGTTGGCCCGCCGGCGCGGGCGTGGAGGCTGCACAGCCGGGATGGCGCAGGCCCGTCGTCTTCGCTGTCCGGTCGCACCGCGACTCCGCCTGGGGACGGCTAGAGTGGCTCGGCACCGTTTGGCGAGCCTCCCGTCAGCGACCATCGCGGGGATTCACGTGAGCGGGTGACGACCACTGATGGAAGACTTCAGCAACAAGTACAAGGGCGAGCAGGTTGAGCTCGGCATGTTCGGCGGCGAATACCTCGACGGTGTGCTTACGGCCTTCTGCACAGTCGACGATGTCCCGCACATCGAACTAAGCGGACACATTCTCGTCCCTCTGCAGAACGTCGCGTCGCTGCATTGCTCTAGCCGCTGCGACGCGCCCGAGCCCGACTGGCCACCTCGCGGGCTTGCGGAAGACGAAGAGGGCGTGTAACTAGCTCCAGTTTGGGGCCGACGAGCTCCGTGCAGGCACCTCCCTCGGCAACAATTCACAGCGTCTGGAACCTTGCAAAGGCGACGTTCCTGATCGGTGGTTTCGCACTCCCGCTCGGCGGCGTCCTGTGGTGGCTGGGTGGTCTCTCGGTCGGAGCACTCGGACTGGCCATTGGCTTGATCGCCGGAGCCACCCTCCTGGTTCTTGGTGACCGCATCGTCCTTGGAATGCTCGAAGCGGAGGAACTACCGCCTGACAACGTCCCGGGACTAACTCAGATGGTCTATCGACTTGCAGAGGCGATGGGCGTTCGTGTCAACGAGCTCTACCTCATTGAGGATGACCATCCCAGAACCTTCGCTCTAGGAGGTCCGCGGCACACGGCTGTCGTCGTAACGACGGGATTTCTCGCAATGGCGAGCATGGACGAACTCGAAGGCCTCCTGGCCCACGAGCTCGCCCACGCACGGCATCGAGACACTCTCATGCAGACGTCTGTTGTGGTGATCGCCGCGACCATTCTCGAGCTCGCGCGCTTCGGCGGCCCGCTCAGGAAGGCCATGCTGTATTTCCTCGGCCCCCTGGCCGGGAGCATCGTGCAGCTATTCATTTCGCCGAACCGCGAGTTCGCCGCGGATCTCGTCGCAGATCTCGCCTGCGCCACTCCTAATGTCGTGGTAACCGGCCTCGAGCGGCTGGATCGCGCATCCGAACTCGTGACTTTCTCGGCGAACCCCGCTACCGAGCCGCTCTATACGCTCGACCCATTCGACGACGACGGCCTCGCCGGTTGGTTCTCGACACACCCACCTCTAGCCGATCGCCTCCTTCGACTCGGCAAGCGGGCCGCCGTGCCCTCGGAATCAGCAACCGCGAGCGATACCCAGCCACCGTCTCCGTAGGTCCACACAAAAAAACGAGGGCCGCTTTCGCGGCCCTCGTTGAACTAATTCCGGCGGCGTCCTACTCTCCCAGGGGGTTGCCCCCCAAGTACCATCGGCGCAGGCGGGCTTAACTGCTCTGTTCGGAATGGGAAGAGGTGTTTCCCCGCCGCTAAGACCACCGGAAACTAATGAGAAAACGCGATAGCTCGCGCACACCCTCAAAACTCCATAGCGACATTACACGATGTTTTTAAAATCAAGACCTCGGATTATTAGTACGGGTACGCTGAACGCGTTGCCGCGCTTACACGCCCCGCCTATCAACGTGGTGTTCTACCACGATCCTTACTCCCTCTAGGGGATGGGAGGCCTCATCTCGAGGTGGGCTTCCCGCTTAGATGCTTTCAGCGGTTATCCCATCCAGACGTAGCTAACCAGCAACGCCGTTGGCACGACGACTGGTGCACCAGCGGTCTGTTCATCCCGGTCCTCTCGTACTAGGGAC
>JAUXJK010000037.1 GCA_030624785.1 Actinomycetes bacterium | reverse complement strand
TTCGCATCACCCGTGCGGTTTGGGCGTCGCTGAGGCGAACCGTGGCGTGGTGCCGACGAGACTCGGGAACGGCCTTCGTTTGTCCGGGGTCCGGGCGCGAGGTGCATCTCACGCGCATGACCATCATCAGGGGCCTTCGGCTGATCCACTCATGATCGAGCTTGCCGCGCTGTACGAGCGCGAGTTCCCTCGATTCTCTCGGGTCGCTGCAGCGATCACGGGTGATCTCGAGAGCGCCCGCGACGTCGTGCAGGATGCCTTCGCGAATCTGGTGCGGCATCGCCGTGACCATCGGAGCGATGCGAGTCTGACTGGCTGGGCCTGGCGCGCGGTGGTGAACACCGCCCGAAGTCATCTTCGGGCCGAGCGCAGTTCTCTTCAGGCACTCGAGAACGCGGCTGGCCGCGATCGCCTCGACGCGCTCGCGAGCCCTGCACTAGGCGACGCAGACCGAGCGGTCGAGCTGATTCGTCAACTGCCCGAGCGGCAGCGCACGATCGTCTTTCTTCGCTATTACGCAGATCTCGACTACGCGAGCATTGGTGAAGCCTTGTCGATCAGGGTCGGAACAGTCTCTGCGGCGCTCAACGCCGCTCACGCGACGATTCGTTCGGGTCTCCAGTCGTAGCCTCAGGCGACGTTCATCCGGCCGCGGCGCGGCTGCAGCGCCAGTGGAATAACGCGGCATGAGCGATTCTGCTCTGAGACAGGAGATCGTCGAGACGTGTCGCTCAATGAACGCGCTCGGTGTAAACCAGGGAACGTCCGGCAACCTCAGCGTGCGCTCGGGGAAGGGATTTCTGCTGACGCCGTCAGGGCTTGACTACAGTCGGTTGATGCCCGAGGACGTCGTGTCAATGGATCTCGAGGGCGGCTACGCGAACTCGCGCATCCCGTCGAGTGAGTGGCGGATTCATCGTGATGTTCTGCTGTCCCGGCCAGAGGTGAACGTCGTGATGCACGCGCATCCGATGTACTGCACGACCCTGGCGATCCATGGGCGGTCGATTCCAGCAGTCCACTACTTGATCGGCCTGGCCGGCGGGGCGGATATTCGGTGCGCGCCATATGAAACTCCCACAACGCAGGCTCTCTCAGACGTGGCGCTTGTCGCGCTGGCGGATCGTCGGGCCTGCTTGCTTGCTCATCACGGCGCGATCGCCGTGGGTGAGACACCCGCCGCGACACTCACGCTGCTCGTCGAGGTCGAGAATCTCGCGGAGCTGTATTGGCGTGCGTTGCAGCTTGGAGATCCGCCCGTACTTGGCGAGGCCGAGATGTCGGAGGTGCTCGGCATTCTCGACACGTACGGTTCTCGGCCCGACTTCGAGCTGCGAAGCGACTGACGCCGAACCTACCGCCAGGGTTCGCGTCCGTCACGAAGTAGGCCGACGCTCCGCCCGCGGCTGAGCAGTTCCTCGATCGCGCTACGGCCCTCGACGCCGAGATCTACGGAGAACTCGTTGACGTAGAGCGCGATGTGTGCGCGGCACACGTCAGGGTCCAGCTCCTGCGCATGTTGCCGCACCCATGCTGCGCTGCGGTCCGGATGGGCGAAGGCACTCGCCACCGACGTTCCAAGCGCAGCTTCGATCGCAGCAACGAGATCGTCGGGTAGCGAGCGGCGGGCCGCAATGACTCCGAGAGGGAGGGGCAGGCCGGTCGTCGACTCCCACAACACGCCGAGGTCGGCCACCTCGCGCAGGTCGTGCGACAGATACGTGAACCGGCTCTCGTGGATGATCAGGCCGGCATCGACGTCTCCTGTCTCCACCGCCGGCATGATCTCGTCGAACCGCATCTCCTTCGGCTGAATCGTCGAGGGTCCGAGGATGCGCAGCAGGAGGAACGCCGTCGTGTTCGCGCCCGGAATCGCAACCGTCTTGCCGGCGAGATCCGAGAGAGCCGCGACCTCGTCGGCCGAGCGCGCCACGACGAGCGGCCCGCAGTTGCGCCCGAGCGCCGCGCCCGTGGAGAGGACGGCGTAGTCGTCAATCGATGCCGCAAGTGCCGGCAGGCTGACTTTAGTGACGTCGAGGCGCGGCGGCGACTCGAGCGCGGCGAGGTTGAGGGCCTCGATGTCGAGGATCTCCGACCGCCACGAGACGTCTGGAACAGGAACGAGGTCGTGAACGAGGTCGTGAAACATGAACGTGTCGTTCGGGCACGGCGAGAAGCCGAGCGACAACGTGTTCATGACTGCCACTCTGCGGACATCAGCTGTCGGACAGCGTCCTGGATATTGATGCACGCTCTGGTTAGATCCCACCCGGCGCGGCTACGGTCGCCCGTCCGGTTGCTCACACATCTGACCTGAACAAGGGGGAATCCGAGTTCCTGACAGACCAGCGATACGGCCGCTCCTTCCATGGTCTCGATCGCCGCAGCTGTCCGAGAGGCGCGCGCGGCCGCCATCACGTCGTTACCTGAGCATGTGCTGACGGTCGAACCGCTGACGATCGGCGCATTGCCGAGCATTGCAGCCGCCTGCGTCGTGCGCTTCTGATCCATCTCGAAGGTGGGCGCGGCGGCTAGCCCGAGATCACCTAGCGAGAGAAACGAGTCCTCGGTCTGCACTCCTTCATCCGCGAAGCAGTCGCGACCGACAACGCAGATGTCCCCGACGGCCAGTGCATCGCCGCCATCGACATGGGCGCCGCACACACCAAACAACACGACGAGGGCCGGACGCGGCTCGCGGCTGACTCGCCGCGACAACTGCAGCGAACTCGAAGCCTTGCCGACACCCAGCAGCGCGAATTCAGACCCAGCGGCATCGTTGGCTTCCTCCGGGAGCGACCCGGCTTCGGCCGGCGCGGCGTAGGCGAACAAGATGTGCACCCCGAGATGCTAGCCAGCGACCCGTTGGGCTTCCTTGCTCTCGGCCAACCGTGGAGCGATTGAGGCCGCCGCCCATCGTGCGTTCTGGCGACTTCGCCCGTCAGAGCTGAAGTCATTACCGTGTGCACTTCGAGCAGCGACGAGTCCTATCACCTCCACGTGGGAGATCTCATGAATATCGGTCGTGTCGGTATCGCACAGATGGAATTCGTGACGGAGCCCGCTGCGGCAGTGCGTAGCGCTGCCCGGGAGCTCGAGGCGCTCGGATTCGGCGCGCTCTGGTATCCAGAGTCGTTGGTCGCTAAGGAGTGCTTCGCGGCCGGCGCGCTCTTGCTTGGGTCGACGGATCAGGTGCCTGTTGCGACCGGAATTGCCAACGTGTGGGCACGCGACGCGATGACCATGGCATGCGGTGCGAGGACGCTCGGAGAGGCGTTTCCGGATCGGTTTCTGCTGGGCCTGGGTGTGAGCCACGCAGAACAGGTTGGGCCGCACGGGTTTGACTACTCAAAACCTGTTTCGACGATGCGCAACTACCTCGACCGCATGGAAGCACTCGAGTACGTGGGCCCGGAACCGGTACGGCCGGTCGAGTTGATGCTCGCCGCGCTGCGGCCGAAGATGCTCGAGCTCGCTCGTGAGCGCACCGCCGGCGCCCATCCATATTTCGTGCCGGTTGAGCACACACGGCGGGCGAGGGAGATCCTCGGAGCCGGGAAGATGCTCGCGACGAAACAGACGGTGATACTCGAAACCGACCCCGATGTCGCTCGAGGTCTGGCTCGATCGTTCACGCCCTTCTACCTTGGGAAGACCAACTACAGCAAGGCACTAACCTGGCTGGGCTACAGCGACGAAGATGTCGCTGGAAGCGGCAGTGATCGTCTTGTCGACGACGTGATCGCGTGGGGCAGCGTCGACAAGATCGCAGCGCGTATTCAAGCGCACATCGAGGCTGGTGCGGATCATGTGGCGGTCCATGTGCTCGCCCGTTCCTCGGGTTTCCCCATGGACGAGCTGCGAGCGCTCGCGCCGTCGTTGCTCGCGGCCTAGGCAGCTTCGCTCGCCGACTTCCCCACACTATTCTGGGCAGATCAACCCGGACAGATCAACGATCTCGTTCTGAGCCGATGAAGCGTTTGCTCATCCTGGCACAGCGCGCGGGTCGCACGATGCGCTCGCCGACCGCGAGCGTCTACCTTCTGGCCTTCGTCTACTCAGCGATCTTGACCGCGCTGTTTCCGCTCGTGCCGGCATTCGAGGATGAGTTTTCCCTCTCGAAGCTTCAGATCGGAGTGCTCCTTGCCGCTGGTGGGTGGGCGTTCCTTCTTGTGGCGATTCCCATCGGGATACTCGCCGATCGCGTCGGCGCCCGGTCGATCACGATCGTCACGGCCGGTGTGCTGGTGGTCGCGGCATTAGGGCAAGCCCTCGGCTCGCCGGACCCGCCGTGGCCGGCCAGCTCGAAGATGTCTATGGAAGGACGGTGCCATTCCTGGCCTGGATGTGCGTGGCGATCGGCGCTCTGGTCGTTGTCCTCTTGAGCGAGCACGGGCGGCGGGCGCGGCACGAGCATCTGGCCATCCCGGCGATGTTCGCGGCTGCGCGAGCTGTTCCAGTGGTGCTCGCAGCATGTCTTCTCTTCCTCGTCGGCGGACTCGCCGAGATCGTTGTATCGACGCTGACGCCCTGGCAGCTCCACGAGAACGGCCTCTCAAGTGGTGAGATCGGCTTCGCTTTCGCCGCTTGCGCAGCGGCGTTCGTTCTCGTCAGCTCAGTCGTGGCCAGGCTGGCCTCCCGCCTCGTCACCGTGCATGCAGCGACGATCGCCATAGTGCTGCTCGCGGCATCGCTGATTCCGCTGGTGTTGATCACATCTACGACTGCAGTGGTCGCCGGAATAATCGTCGGGCTCTGTCTCGCTACGGCTGGTTGGTTGTCGGTGCTTCCTCGAGAGCGGGGCGGTAGCTGAACATGCTCGATCGTCTCGCGGCAATCGTGTTTAGCCGCCCCCGTCGAGTGCTCGGCATCGGCGTCGCACTCATGGTGATCGGAGGCGTGGTGGGAACACCCGTCGTTGGCATGCTCTCGAGTTCGACCTCGGGGTTCGAAGACTCGCGCTCGGAGAGCGTGCTCACGCGGGGTCGGCTCGAACGAGCATCCGGCGTCAACCCTGAGGTGGGAATGGTCGCGCTCGTTCGTCTGGCAAACGATGTCGAGAACGCAGCCGACCGCGCTCGCCTCGCGGCGGTCGCTGACGCGATCGAGGCTGATGAGGCGGTAGCGCGCGTCACAGGATTTCTCGACACTCGAGACCCGGCGTTCGTGTCGCATGATCGTCGCGCGAGCTACCTCCTCGTCGCGATGGAGCAGTCCTCGGATGAAGCCGCCATCGATGCGGCGGAACGTATCGAGGCGCAGTTTGCTGGTGAGGAGAACGTGACGTTTGGCGGTCGAATCATCGCAAGCCAGCAGGTAGGCGAGCAGGTGTCTCGTGACCTGGCACGGGCGGAGATGCTCGCATTTCCATTGTTGTTTCTCTTATCACTGGTGCTGTTTCGCGGTCTCGTCGCGAGCGCGTTGCCTCTGCTGACGGGCGGCCTGACGATTCTGCTGAGTTTCCTCGCCCTCCGTGTCGTCAACGAACTCGCCTCTCTCTCAGTTTTCGCCGTCAATCTCGTGATCGGGCTGAGTCTGGGCCTTGCCATCGACTACTCGTTGCTGATCGTGTCTCGCTACCGAGAAGAGATCGCCAGGTTCGGTCCAGGTTTCGACGCGATGCGGACTACCCTGCGCACTGCCGGTCGAACCGTCGCATACAGCGCTCTGACCGTGGCCGTCGCCATGGCCGCGCTTCTTGTGTTCCCTCAGCCATTTCTCTATTCGATGGGCGCTGGAGGCATCGTCGCTGCACTCGTCTCGGGCGTGGCTGCGCTGACCGTCCTTCCTGCGGTGCTCGCGCTGCTCGGCACCCGCGTGAACGCCCTTGCCCCTGACCGTTGGAAGCGCCGTTCGATGGAAGATGCGGGCGAGGGCGAAAGCGGTTTCTGGTACCGCCTCGCAACGACGGTCATGCGACGACCGGGGCGCATCGCGATCGCGTCCGGCGCACTCCTGATCGTCCTGGGTCTACCGTTCCTGAGGGTCGAGTTCACGAGCATCGACTCGAGCGTGTTGCCAAAATCGACGAGTGCGCGTCAGGTATCGGACGCGCTCGAGACAGAGTTCCCGACTGAGCGAACCGCCCCGATCTACCTCTCGGTCGACGCACCGACGTCCAACGAGCGCGAAGTGCTCGCTCTGGCGCGCCAGGTAGGCCAACTCCCCGATGCGGTGTTCGTGACACCGCCGCGGCGCGCGGGGCCTGACCTATGGAGAGTCGATGTGATCTCCTCTTCATCGGGGCTGGAGGATTCGAGCCTTGACCTTGTGCGCAGCATCCGGAATCTCGACTCGCCGTTCGAAATCGGCGTGGGTGGCTTCTCGGCGAGCTTCATCGACCAGCGCGCGAGTCTCGCGGAGCACCTGCCGGCCGCGCTCGCAATCCTCATCATCACGACGCTGCTTCTGCTCTTTGCTGTCACCGGATCAGTCGTCTTACCAGTGAAAGCGCTTCTCATGAACGTGCTTACGTTAAGTGCTGCATTCGGCCTGATGGTTCTCGTGTTTCAGGACGGGAGATTGGAAGGGCTGCTCGATTTCACGAGTCAGGGCGCGCTCGAGATGACACAGCCGATTCTCCTATTCGGTATCGCCTTCGCACTCTCCACCGACTACGCGATCTTCCTTCTCACCAGGATCAAGGAGGCGCGGGACTCTGGTCTCTCGAACACGGAGTCGGTGGCACGGGGACTCGAGCGCACAGGGAGGATCGTCACATCCGCTGCGCTGTTGTTCACCGTTGCGATTGGCGCCTTTGCGACGTCTGAGATCGTTTTCATCAAGCTGCTCGGGCTTGGAACCGCAGTAGCGGTAATCCTCGACGCCACGATCGTGCGAGCCCTGCTCGTTCCTTCACTCATGGCGATGCTGGGTGAGTGGAACTGGTGGGCGCCGCGGCCACTGCGTCGGCTGCACGACCGCTTTGGGCTGCGTGAGCTCTAGAAGTCGACGCCGGCACAAACGAGGCAGTCACGACCGGAGTGCGTCGAGGCCGCTGCTTCGGCGTCATCGTCTGTTTGATACTGCGGTTCCGGGAAGCGCTCGACACGATCGTCGATCGCAGCGGCGCCGGGATGAGGCACAAACGGGCGCATGGCTCCATCTTTCCACTCGTCGCTGCTTGCCCAGTGGTAGGAGAGATCGACGATGGTTCCTGGCTCGTCGATTGCCTCGAACGCCGCCAAAGTGTCTGCCATGATCGAGTGGTTGAGCTCGGGCTCATTCGGGCGTCCCGCGGTATGCCCCAGCGGGTAGTCGAGGAATGCGCCACGTGGCACGCCCGCCGACGCGCTGATGTCTCGAGCAGACGTCATCGACATTGTCGAGATTCCTCGTTCCTCTAGGGCTCTGCCGATCAGACCAACGGTCTGGTGACATACGGGTCAGACGGGAACGAGGAGTACGACATCAATCTCGTCGTCGACACAGCGTTCAACCAGCGCGGGCACGAGTTCTTCTCTGACGCGCCGCTGGGAGTAGATCCCGCCCATGCACGTGTAGAACGACTGGGCGAGGCCTGTGATCGCACCTTCGCCTACGAGGCGGCGAAGCGTGTCGATAGGGAAGACACAGTTGATGTCTGTGCGCGCGTCCGTGAGGTCGTACGCGAAGTGCGTTGCTCGTAGGTGCGACGTATCGACATCTGTCGGGATCGCTCGGTAGGTCGTATCGTCCTTGTACGAAAAGGCGGTCTGGCCATTGCGGTATACGCCTCCCGTTGAGATCAATCCGAGGTGAGACTCCGCGAGCGGCTTGCGTAGCGGAGCCCACGGTGCCGGCGGCTCACTTGCAAGCCATCGGAACTCGTCATATCCGAGCGCGTCGTACTTCTCTCGCGTCCGCTGGATGTAGGGAACGGGCGGCTGGCGTTCGGCAGTCGTCACACTATTCATGCTATCGACCAAACCTCGCCGCGCTCTGAAGGACGGTGCGGCGATAGGCAGAGGGGTTAGCCGTGCCGGTAGACGATTCGACCCCGCTCGAGGTCGTACGGCGAGAGTTCAACCTTCACGCGGTCGCCCAGAAGGATCTTGATGCGATACCGACGCATCTTGCCGGCGGTATATCCAAGCGTCTCGTGTCCGTTGTCGAGCTTGATCTTGTACATCCCGTTGCGGAACGCCTCGATGATCTCGCCTTCCATCTCGATCTTCTCTTCTTTTTCAGCTATGACGGCCTCCGATTCTCACCTGTTGTCAACACGCGTACCGGCTCGAGCGACCGAGTCTTGCGCGTGAGTCTTCGGAAAAGGTACAGGGCGGCCGTCGTGCCCGTCCTTCTCGTATGAGAAGGTAGCGCTGCAGAGCAAGCTGCCCGTGGATTTTCAAGCTATGGCGACGGTTTCTCTACGACCTCGGTCGCCTGAGGCCCTTTCGGGCCGTCAGTCGTCTCAAACTCGACCGTGGCACCTTCTGGAAGAGTCTTGAAACCACTTCCAGCGATACCGCGGTAGTGGACGAATACGTCGGTTCCACCGTCGGCTGGGGTAATGAACCCAAAGCCTTTCGAGTCGCTGAACCGCTTCACTGTTCCTGTCGCCATGAAACGCGTAGCAGGGCCGTGACCCATGACACGCAACCGATACGCGTCGTGTCCGGTTTGGAATACCCGCCAAGTACATGTGACCTGCCTAGCCGGTATTTGCAACCTTGCTGTGCGAGTTCGGGAACGTGTCACCCAGGCACGTTCGACGTCCTGAACTCGATCCCGATGGGCGCTTGCATGTCGCCCCTACATCGAGATAACGTCACATTCCCGGTGGTCAACTTTCTCAACAACCAGGACGATTTCGGTGACGGGCCGCCTCGCGACTACCTGGGCTACGGCGAGAACGCCCCGCAGTTTGCATGGCCCGGTAGCGCTGGTGTTGCGATCAACATCGTCGTTAACTACGAGGAGGGCAGCGAGCACTCGCTGCCGATGGGCGACGGCAGGAATGAGATGCTCGCCGAGATCCAGTATTCGCTTCCCGGGGATACTCGCGATCTGACCGTGGAGTCGATCTACGAGTATGGCTCTCGTGTCGGCGTGTGGCGGCTGATGCGAATCTTCAAAGAAGGTGGTGTTGCCTCGACGTTCTTCGCGGCAGCCGTCGCACTCGAGAAGAACCCCGAGGTGGCTCGGCGGCTTGTGGAGGATGGCCATGAGCCCTGCAGCCATGGCTATCGCTGGGTGGAACACTTCGCGATGACGCGTGAGGAGGAGCGCTCGTCAATCCGGCTAGCAATCGAGTCGTTCGAGCGGACGTGCGGTCAGCGGCCAGTCGGTTGGTACTGCCGCTACGGCCCAAGCGTGCACACGAGAGAGCTTGTCGTCGAAGAGGGTGGCTTCGAGTACGACTCCGATGCCTACAACGACGACCTGCCCTACTACGTCGAGGTCTCCGGCAAGCAGCATCTTGTGATCCCCTACACGCTAGATCTCAATGACGTCCGTTTTGTGATGGCCCAGGGCTACGGATCGAACATCGATTTCTATGACGATGCGGTGTCGACGTTCGAACGACTGCTGCAGGAGGCAGAGACAACGGGCACCTCCCGAATGATGTCGATCGGCACGCACCCGCGGCTGTTCGGACGACCGGCACGCGCCGATGCGCTGGCCCGGTTCATCGATCATGTCAATCAGCGCGGTGGGGGCTGGTTCGCGAGACGCGACGAGATTGCGCGGTTCTGGCGCGAGCACTTTCCCGCGTCGTAGTTCCGGCCGCTCGACGCCTACTGCTCCGCCCGAGAAGACGAGCCTGCGTCGATAGGCCTGGTGACTCCAACCTCGTCGCGCTCAGCTACGCTCGGAGCGAATACCACTGCCTACTACGCTGACACTCCGCTATCTCGGCCTTCCGCTTCGTACGCTCGGAGTGGCAGGACTCCTATCAGCTGCTGGCGTTGTGCTCGCCTTTCTCTCTTTGGCCGGAATGCAACCTGCGCTGTCTGCCACCGCACAGGAGACGACGCCGGCCCCGGTCGTTGTGATCGAACTCGACGGAGCTATCGACTCCGTATCCGAGCGTTACCTTGGGCGCGCTATTGGCGATGCAAATGAGAATGCTGCGAGTGTGATCGTCGTCGAGCTAGATACGCCGGGCGGGCGTCTTGACTCGACGCGCGCGATGGTTGGTGACATCCTCGCCTCAGACGTCCCGGTCGTGGTCTACGTGTCTCCGGTTGGCGCTCAGGCAGCCTCGGCCGGAACGTTCATCAGCGCCGCCTCGTCCTGGCTCGCAATGGCGCCGGGCACGAATATCGGCGCCGCGAGTGTTGTCGGCTCTGGCGGCGAGGATCTTCCAGACACGCTCAGCAAGAAGGTCACCGAAGACACGACGGCGTTCATGCGCAGCATCGCAGCTGAGCGCGACCGGCCAGCCGAGCCCCTCGAACAAACGATCACCGATGCGACGGCATTCTCGGCTGACGAGGCAGTCGAGCTCGGCATCGCGGACGAGATCGCCACATCGCTCGAAGAACTGCTCATCAGCCTCGACGGGCGCACGCTCCCAGGTGCTTCCGGCCCGATTGTCGTCGTGACGGATGGTGCCGAGATCGATCACGTGGGGATGAACCTCTTCGAGAGGATTCTCTCGTTTATCTCAAATCCGAATGTGGCCTTTCTGCTCATCTCGCTCGGGACGCTCGCGATCATCGCCGAGATCTACACCGCGGGTCTTGGCATCGCCGGGATTCTCGGTGCAACGGCCCTGATCGTCGGGTTCGCCGGAGTCGGGAACCTGCCGTTCTCGTGGGCCGGAATAGCACTTCTGGCGGCATCGGTTGTGTTGTTCGCGCTCGAAGCTCAGGCGCCCGG
>JAUXJK010000290.1 GCA_030624785.1 Actinomycetes bacterium | reverse complement strand
GTCGGCTGAGGACCGCTCGCAGCGCGCGTCGAGCGAGGGACGGCTACCGGCGCTTCCCTCTGGAGCGCTCCATCCGGGAGCAGCAGACTCGAAGAACGAGCTCGCTGAGCAGTGGCGGGCGTTCGGTCGGGCGGCGACGCTCGTCGCGCTTCTGACAGCGCCCGCGGTTTTCCTTCTCTACTATCTACGGCTCGAGATCGGGTTCGGCTGGTCGTTGCTGGCAGCTGCGCTCACGGTCGCAGCGATGCGCGGCTTCGTGGACATCGTCACACGCCGTTACATCCCATGGCCGAGCCTGTTCGGCGACGAGGGCCAGCAACTCAAGGAAGCCGATATCGTCGGGCGGCGACGGATCCACGCATGGCGCCGATTGCTGTTCTGGACCTTCTTGATAGGAGGGACGGTGACGGTCGTATGGCTCATTTTCCGCGCTACCGCTGATCCTGGCGAGTCTGTCGCGTGGATCGATCCGCTACTTGAGCTCCCCGGCTTGATGGCTTCGGTTGGCATCTGGGCCCTGATCGTGCCGATGATGTTCCTCACCAACTTTTTGATCCTGGTCGGCCCGATGGTCTACATGGGCATCTCGCAGATCAAGGCCTACGAGCCAGGAGACGCCGACTGGGGCGTCAAGCTCGACGACGTTCGCGGACAGGCGGAGGCCAAGGAGGATGTGCGTCGCATCGTCACGCTCTGGCAGTCAGGCGATGTGTTTGAGCAAGCCGGAGGAAAGCGCGAGCGTGGGCTAATGATGCTCGGACCGCCGGGGACAGGTAAGACAATGATGTCGAAGGCGCTCGCAACGAACTTCAACGCGCCTTTCGTCTCGATCCCAGGCTCGGGATTCGCCCAGATGTTCATCGGTCTCGACGTGGTGATCGTCCGCTATCTCGCGTGGCGCGCCAAGCGGCTCGCGCGCAAGTGGGGCGGGCAGTGCATCGTCTTTATCGACGAGATCGATGCCGTCGGCATGCGACGGCAGGCGCTTGGTGGGCACTCCGGCCTGCAAGGGCCGGCAAACCCGAGCTACGAAGAACTCTTCTTCTACGGATCGATGGGCGCGATCAACGCCTCAGAGGATCTGATTCTCGAAACCCGCCAGTGGCGGGAACAGCTGTTCGCGTCGAGACACTCGCCCGCTACTGGGCCATCATCTGCGCTCGGCAGGCGCTATGCCGGAATCATTGGCATGATCATGCCAGGCATGGGTGGCGGCGGCGGCTCGCTCGCTCTTAACCAGTTGCTCGTCGTGATGGACGGCATCGGCGACCCACCATTCTGGCGGCGTTTCTGGACTGTTCGTTTCAACACGATCCTCGACATGCTGTACGTGGTGCCGATCCGGCTCCGAGGTCGCAGTCTGAGGTTGCCCCGACCTAAGCCTCGCGCGGAACAAATCTTCTTTGTTGGCGCGACGAATGTGCCCATTGATGTGCTTGATCCCGCTCTGATGCGGCCGGGTCGCATGGGCCGCCACATCTGGTTTCGAACTCCAACGAAACAGGACCGCCTGGACGTCTTCAACCTCTACCTCGGGAAGGTCTCGCACGAAGGCGAGCTGGATCTACCCAACCGTCGCGAGGAACTCGCGCGCGTGACGAACGGCTACTCACCGGCAATGATCGAGCAGACGTGTTCGATGGCATTGACCATCGCCCACTACAACGGTCGGGTGGGGTTCGGGTGGGAGGACATTGTCGACGCCATGACGACGATCGAGTCGGGTACCGCGATCGGTGTCGAATACGTTCCGGAGGAGACCCGCGCCGTCGCGATTCACGAGGCGGGCCATGCCGTCGCCGCGCCCGCCTACAGGAAGGAGGCCGAGTCGACCCGACTCTCAATCCGCATGCGCGGGCGATCCCTCGGCCATCACCAGGCGCTGGAGAAGGAGGAGCGATTCAGCCTCTGGCAGCACGAAGAGATGGCCCGACTCATCAGGACTCTTGGAGCAATGGCGGCGGAGCGGGTCTACTACGACGAGAACTCGAGTGGCGACGGCGGTGACGTGCAGAGCGCAACGGCGCGAGCCGCGCTGATGGTTGGCGCGGAGGCGATGGGGCCCGACCGCATTGACCTTGGTGGTTGGCAGAAGGAGCGGCGCGCTGGTTTCGTCAAGGACGAAGGCACCAGGACATTCCGCAGCCGCGATGAGGAAGACGCCGTTCGATCTCGGATCATGGAGAGATTCGAGGAGATCGGCGTGCACATCATGAATCGCGCCGGATCACCATTTGACGCGGACCCGATCGCGAGTGTGTTGTCGGACCCCGACAAGCGCTCGCTGGCGGCACAGATTCTTGGTCAGGCCTACCTCAAGGCTTATCACCTCATGGCCGCGAATCGTGACGGTCTAAGCGGAATAGCTGACGTTCTCGTTGAGCGTCGAGAGCTGCACGGAGACGAGGTTCTCGGTGTTCTCGATGCAGCGAAGCTCACGATTCCTGACATTGACTACACGCGAGATGAAGCGTGGCCGCGCCTATGAGGCCAGGGAATCAATCCAGCGAGCCGGAGCGACCTGTCGCGCCGACTCCCGATGAGGCTCGAAGCGCGGCCGGAGTGGCAGTCGGCGTGGGTGACGAGCATGCAACTAGCGCCGTCGAGGACGGCTCGATGTCGTCAGTTCTTACACACAAGAGCAAGCAGGGCGGGAAGTTTCGTGTTGCCTATGCGATTCTGGGAACGCTTGCGACTCTTGCAGTCGTCGCCTTCGCGATTCTGCTCGTGCGCGGCGGACCCGCTGATGCGCCGCTTTGGTCGACATTTCAACCGACTGCTGAGGGGCTGGGTACCGCCGAAGAGGTCGCGGCATTTGTCGAGTCACGGTACGTATTCGAGGACGGTACGCCCATGGTTAGTGTCAGCGCGGATTGGCTCACGCTGCAGGACGCGCCCATTGAGTACGTGTCGATCGAGAGGCCCGATAGCAACGGCCGAACGGACGAGCTGTTGCTTCCGGTCACCTCGACCGTCAAGTTCGGTCTCTGTGGTGACGGCGAACAGTGCTCCATCACCCGAGGTGCGGCATCGCCGGAGCGGCTGCGGTATCTGAGCAGGGCCTCCCTCGAGTTGGCGCTTCACACATTCCAGTACATGCCCGAGGTTGAATCGGTGGTTGCCTACCTGCCGCCGCCTGTGGGTACGCAACCGACCTGGGCACTGTTCTTCCAACGTGACGACTTTGCCTGGGCTCTCGACGTGCCACTCAGTGAACTGATGGCGTTGACGCCCCCGCAGTCGCCGGCGCTTATTGTGCCCGCTGAAGCCACGCTCATCGACGAGCTAACCACGCCCATTCAGTTCAGGTACTCGTTCTACGAGACCAACCTGGACGAGACGGTGCTTGGGCTGTCGTCTGACACCCCCGGCTAGCTAGCTCGGTCGCGTGCGGCGACGTTGGCCCGCAGGCGCGGTCAGGTGAGCAACAACGCAGCTTCCGTTGCTGCTCTTGAACGAGCTAGGGAGCGACTCGCGGCCCTCCAGCTCTACCCACGCCCGGTCGATGTGTCCCGCGTCGCGATCGTCCACGCTCCACGCCTGTTTAGGCTTCC
>JAUXJK010000176.1 GCA_030624785.1 Actinomycetes bacterium | reverse complement strand
CGCCGAAAGCCTTCGCGAACCAGGCAATGCCGCGACCTCCGCGGTGCCCGAGTGTCTTCTGATAGTCGAAGCGTGCGCGACGCGCAAACGATAGCGCAATGAGAGCTACGACGAACGATGCAGGTACCGATGCGATGACGAGCAAATCGATTGCGGTCTCGCTGTTGGTCCGAACGCCACCGGCGACGATGACCGCGACGGCGCAGAGTGCCAAAAGGAGTGCAATTAGTGCCTTTGAGTTGCGCACCGGCGTCACTCTAGCGACGAGCCTGGTAGGCAGATCCTCGTAGGCCGTGACGACGGTGACCGAGCTCACGATGAGCTGACGGCTTCATCGGGCTCGCGAGCACGATCAGCGAGGTCATTCGCCGTCACCAAGACACGTCGAGGCTTGGAGCCCTCGTAGCCAGAAATGATTCCCCGGCGCTCGAGCATGTCGACCAGACGGCCGGCGCGAGTGTATCCAACCCGAAGACGTCTCTGAATCATCGAGACCGATGCGCTCTGCATTTGCACAGCAATATCGATCGCGTTGTCGAGAAGTGGATCATCGTCGGGATCGAGCGCGTGGTCGCTTGTCGTGGGTTCGGGAGGTTCTGGCGCCTCGAGCAGGCTCTCGTCGAGGTCCTGTTCGCGCTGCGAGCGGCAGTGTTCGACGATGCGGGAGATCTCCTCCTCGGTGACGTACGCACCCTGTATGCGCTGCAGGCGTGATGTCCCCAACGGCTTAAAGAGCATGTCACCCTGGCCAAGCAAGCTCTCGGCCCCTGAAGCATCCAGGATGACGCGGCTGTCCGTCTGACTCGAGACCGCAAACGCGATGCGCGACGGAACGTTTGCCTTGATCATTCCCGTGATCACGTCAACGGATGGTCTCTGCGTGGCAAGGACGAGGTGAATTCCTACCGCTCGTGACTTCTGTGCCAGGCGGATGATGGAGTCCTCCACACCCTGCGCCGAAACCATCATGAGATCGGCGAGTTCGTCGATCACGACCAGCAGATATGGCAGTCGTTGCTCGCCCCGCTTCTCGAGTACGCGGTTGAACTCGACAAGATTGCGCGATTTTGCGACGCTCATGCGCTCGTATCGGGTCTCCATCTCTGTGACCACGTTCACGAGAGCGACAGCTGCACGTTTCGGGTTCGAGACAACGGGCGTCAGAAGGTGCGGAATCGATTCGTAGGGCCCCAGCTCCACGCGCTTCGGATCGATGAGGATCATCCGCAGGTCGTCGGGTCCTGCCCGCAGCAGAACGGAGCAGAGCATCGCGTTGATACAGCCCGATTTTCCTGACCCCGTCGTTCCGGCGATCAGGATATGCGGCATGCTCGCGAGATCGGCCCAGACCGACTTGCCAGAGATGTCCTTGCCAAGCCACACCGAGAGTGGGCTCGCCTTCGCGGGAACATCGACCGCGACGTCGCCAAGCGTCACGACCTTCGACGAGTGATTTGGCACCTCGACGCCGACGGCCTGCTTGCCCGGAATGGGCGCAAGAATTCGAATCTCGGTGCTTGCGAGCGCGTAGGCTAGATCGTCGCGCAACGCGGTCACCCGGGAGATCTTCGTCCCGGGAGCGAGCTGGAGCTCGTAGCGTGTCACTCGGGGCCCGGTAACCTCGCCGATCAAGGTCGCTTCGACGCCGAAACTTGCGAGAGTCTCGACGAGCGTCTTCGAGATAATCGCCTGCGCGCCCGGAGTCGTAGGCGCGGCCGCGGGGGAATGCTTGAGAAAGCTCAGGCTCGGAAGGGTGTAGTCACCGCGCGTGGATGGGATCACGAGCGGCTCCATGGTGGGCGCCTCTGAATCGCTTTCGAGCTCTTCGTGCTCGCGGCCGGAAGAGATCGCGTCGCTAGCGGTCTCAGGGATGGATCCGATGCTCACGGGTGAGGTTCGGACTGCTGGCGCAACGTCAGGTACGGGCGCCTGAGCTTGGAGCCAGGATGGATCCTCAGGATGTTCGGCCTTCTCGACCGAGATCACGTCGCCTACATCGCTGAAATCGGTCTCCTGGTCGACGATTCGCTTGGCCTTGCCGAGCGCAGATCGGGCGCGGGCCGCACGCCGCTCGTCGACCGACGAGCGCACCAGCGTCTCGGCACCACGTCTGGCCGCGCTCGCGGTATGCCGTGCAGCAAAAGCGCTTGCCTGCGCTGAGCGGCGCATCTGAGCGCCGATCGAGGCACCGGTGATCAGCATCACACCCGCGATGATGCCCAGAACGCAGAGAATCGTCGTCCCCATGTCGCCGATCAATGTGCGCGACACGAGGCCGAGGACCCCGCCGAGCAGGCCGCCGTACTCGTCAACGACGGACGGATCGACAGTCTTGGGCACGGTTCCGCTCGGACCGACACCGAATGCGCCGGCGGCGAAAATGAGCGTAAGAGTGCTACCCAGAACTCCCACTCCGAGACGAAACGGCTTGAGTTCTACCACCTCGCTACGAACGAGGAGCAATAGGCCAATTGTTGCGAGCAAGGCGGGAATCAACAGTGAAACTCTGCCGACCAACAGGCCGAAAACGTCGGCAAGCTTGCCACCGACCACTCCCCCATCCCACCCGAACCAGATGACAACGGCGAAGAATGCCCCGACTGCGAGGAGAACGAGCCCGGCAAGCTCCGTTCCCTGTTCGCTCTGAGATGAGCTCGACGAACCCTTGGAGGTTTGCCTTGACGATGTGCGCGACGAATCGCGACGCTGAGTTTGCGCCATTCTGGCGTGTTCGGCGGGTGTTGATGCGCTCCTGCTCGCCGGAGCCCTCAGGCAGCGAGAGCGTGGAGGTCCTCGACGGCCGTCCACAGGTTCTCGCGGAGGTCGAATAGGCCTGCCCAGAGGTCGGACGCGGTCGGCTCTGTATCGAGCTCGGCCGAGCTTGCGAGTCCTTGAAGAGCGCGTACGAGTACAGCTAGCTCGAGGTACGCCTGCATGACGCGGTTCGGATCGGCATCGAGTCCGGCTCGATCGAGCACGGGCTCCCAATCGACGACTTCTGCGGGACCCGGCTGTCCGTACCACGAGCGCCCCTCCGCGCTACTAGGTTGAAGCTCAAGTAGGTAACGGCCGAGCGGCTCATCGAGAACGACGAGCGCGTCCTCGGCGGCCGAGGCGCGCTCACGCAGCGCCCGACGGCGGGCGGCCGCAGTGCCCGGCGAAGCGTCGCCCCTACGCCAGGCATCTAGTAGTCGACAGAACTGGAGAGCGGAATCCTCACAAAGGACAAGTGAGTCGCTGAGACGTCGAGCAGTCGCTCCCGAGACTGCCCTGGCGAGCACTTCTGTCCAGGGCGTGTCCGGGTTCGCTCGAACGCTAGACCTCTAGGACTACCGGAAGAATCATTGGCCGCCGGCCAATGCGATCCGCGATGAACTTGCCGAGATCATCGTGTAGATGTTCTTGCAGAAGTTTGAGCTCCGTGACGCCGTCGCCCAAACAGCGCTGCAACGTTTCGTGGGCCTGTGAGCGAGCCTCCGCCACAAGGGGCTCGAGCTCGGAGAGCCCGCGCGTTATTACCTCTGGAGGACCGAGCTCACGAGCCTCATCGACCACGATGGTCGCAACGACGATCAGAACACCGTGCTCGGACAGGTGACGTCGATCTCTCAAGGCCACATCTCGCACATCGCCAACACCGAGTCCGTCGACCAGGGTGACGCCGGCTTCGGCCCGCCCGACGACGGATATTCCGTCATCATTCAGCTCAACGATGGTGCCGTTCTCGGCGACCACAATGTTGTCGGGGTCTACGCCAGAATCGCGAGCGAGACGTGCATGAGCCGTGAGCATTCGATGTTCTCCGTGAACAGGCATGACGCATCTCGGAGAGACGAGGCTCAACATCATGCGAAGCTCTTCGGCGTTGCCATGCCCGGAGACATGAACGGCCGTGGTTTCCTGATGGAGCACCGTCGCGCCAGCCTTGGTGAGGCCGTTGATCGTGTCATGGACGCGCAGTTCGTTTCCCGGCACCGGCTTGGCCGAGATGATCACCGTATCGCCCGGCTCAACGGAGATATGCGGGAGATTTGAGTAAGCGATTCGAGTGAGTGCCGACAGGGGCTCCCCCTGACTGCCGGTGCAGAGGATCATCGTTTCTTCAGGCGCCAGGTTGCTAAGTTGATGCGGTTTCACGAGTCGGTCATCGGGAATGGACACATAGCCAAGGCTGCGAGCGATGTTGACGTTCTTTCGCATCGACCGACCAACAATGCACACGTATCGACCCGTATCTATCCCGACGTCGATCGCCTGTTTGACCCGATGGACGTTGGAGGCGAATGAGGCGAGAAGCACCCGACCGGGCTGGCTTGGAATGATCTTGCGAAAAGCCTCACCGACGATCCGCTCAGATGGTGTGAATCCCGGTCGCTCCGCGTTTGTGGAATCTCCCAGAAGCAGGTCGATACCTTGCGAACCGAGCTCGGCGAGACGTTCAACGTCTGTGCGAAATCCGTCAACCGGCGTGTGATCGATCTTGTAGTCGCCCGTGTGCAAGATGCGCCCACCCGGCGTATCGAGTAGCACGGCAGCCGCATCGGGAATCGAGTGCGCGACCCGCACAAACTGAACCCCAAACGGGCCAACAGCCACTCTTTCATCCCCCGGTGCGATCTCTACGAACTCGGTCTCGCGCAGCAGTCCGTGTTCATCGAGTTTTGAGTGCACCAGAGCAAGTGTGAATCTCGTGCCATAGATGCGGGGCACCTTGACTTCCCTGAGGACGTAGGGCAGGCCCCCGACGTGATCCTCGTGGCCGTGGGTGAGGATGATCCCGCGAATCTTGTCGTTCCGCTCGCGCAGGTACGAGAAGTCAGGCAGAACGAGATCGACTCCAAGGTGTTCGTCGCGTGGAAAGGCGAGGCCTGAGTCAATGACAACAAGGCCATCTTCCGCCTCAATAACGGTCATGTTCTTCCCGACCTCGCCGAGACCCCCGAGGGGCACGATTCGCGTACTGTCGCTCGGCACGGGGAATTATTCTACTTCGCGGCCCTGCGGCCACGATTGACGAGATGCGGCAAGACCTACTCGCCTGACGCCAGCGAGACGGTCGCTAGGCCTTCTTGGATGCGTGAGCGCTCGTCTGATGTCGCCTCGACGAGCGGAAGCCGAAGCGGCCCGACGTCGTGTCCCAGGAGCCCAAGAGCGGTCTTGACCGGAATCGGAT
>JAUXJK010000347.1 GCA_030624785.1 Actinomycetes bacterium | reverse complement strand
GCGAGAGGCCGCCGGTACCAAGGCGGCCGCTCCAGACCACCACTAAGTCACCATCAGGCCACCCCGAGGCCGCCGGCGCCCAGCCGGCGCCCATGCGCGCCGCCCAACGCGCCAGCAGGCCAAGCCGGTCAACCGCGAGGAGGTCAACCCCGGGGGCCACGTTCCGCTGCACGTGAGGGTGATCATCTTCTGCGCGCGGCGGCGGCGATCGTCATGCATGTCTCCGACAGCATTCCGCAGGCGGGCCTCGCACCTGCGCCGGGAACGCGAGACCGCGCCGAGTGGTACAGATGGCTCACCTTCCTCAGCGGCACGGTGCAGGTTGCCTACCTCTGTTACTTCCAGCCGCACCGCTACGCGGCGGCAGACGCCCAGACGCAGGTCACCGACCGGGCACGCGCCGATCTGATCGAGTTGCGTGAGACCGCAGCAAGCGAGCTCGGTGAAGGGCCATACGTGCTCGGCAACACGTTCTCGAGTGCCGACCTGTATCTCGCGATGATGATCCGCTGGGGCGGCGCACCGAGAGCCCGTGGTGGGACAACGCGGCGCTTCGCGCCCACCACGAGCGCATCCCTTCGAGGCCGGCCACCGAACGGGGTGGAAGCAAGAAGGCCTCGACGACGACGTCTACTAGCAGCCCAGGGCGCAGATTCAGGGCTACGCTGCCCGGCGACAGTGGATTCGGACTTCTCGGCTTTGGATGATCAGCAGGCGTCGCGCGAGAGCCGCGAACTCGCTGGCGAGCCGACACACATCGTCGGCGTTGATGTAGGTGGCACGTTCACCGATGTGCTCGTCATGGCACTCGATGGCTCTCGCTGGCAGCTGGCGAAGGTCCCTTCGACCGAGGATCCAGCGGACGGGGTGGTGTCCGGCGTCCTGGAAGCTGCCCGTCGCGCTGATATCTCACCGAACCGAGTGGGTCTTGTTTTGAACGGTACGACGATCGTTACAAACACCGTCGTCGAGGGCAAGGGAGCGCGTGTAGGGCTCCTGGTTACGCGGGGATTCCGCTACGTCCTGGAGATCGCCCGCTCGTGGACACCGGGTCCCGTGAGTGGCTGGATGGTCTGGGATCGGCCCGCGCCGCTGGCCGACACGCGTGATGTTCTCGAACTCTCGGGCCGCCTCGACGCGCGTGGTCACGTACTCGAGGAAATCAACGAGGATGAGGTGCGTGCCGCGGCTCGCCAGCTCGCGAGCGCAGGCGTCGACGCCCTTACCGTCGCTCTGATCAACGGCTACGCGAACCCGGCGATCGAGGAGCGGATTGGTGAGCTCGTGCGCGAGGCGGCACCGGGGCTGCCGGTCACGCTGGCGTCGGCGATCCTGCCCGAGTTTCGCGAGTACGAGCGAACGCTTGCGGCTGTGGCCAACGCATACGTGCAGCCGGCAATGCGTAGCTACGTCGACTCCCTCGAAGCACAGCTACGAGAGCACCTGCCGAACGCTGTCGTGAACATCGTGCGCTCCGATGGCGGAGTAATGAGCGGCCGCGACGCCGGAGAGCGCCCAATCGAGACGGTGTTTTCGGGACCCGCGGGCGGCGTGCGGGCCGCCGTCTTCCTGGGCCAGTTGATCGGGCGCAGAGACGTGCTGTCGTTTGACATGGGCGGGACATCGACAGATGTCGCGCTCAATCGTGACGCACATGCTGCTGTCAGCCGCCGCAGCTCTCTGAGCGACTACTACAAGGTGCGAGTTCCCTCGCTCGACGTGATCGCGATCGGCGCGGGCGGAGGATCCATCGTGCACGTTCCCCTGACGGGGGCTCTTCGTGTGGGCCCTGCGAGCGCAGGGTCGAATCCAGGACCGGCCTGCTACGGACGTGGCGGCGAGAAGCCAACTGTGACCGACGCCAACGTTGTGCTCGGCTACCTACCAAGTCTGCTGTCGGGCCAGATGACCCTGCACCGAGATCTTGCTGCGAGGGCAGTCGCAACCGTCGCCGAGCCGCTCGGCATGTCGCTCGAGCAGGCTGCGCGCTCGATCGTCGACGTAGTGAACGATCGCATGCTTGGCGGTCTCCGGCTCGTGTCGGTGCAGCGCGGACACGACCCGAGGGGTTTCACTCTGGTCGCCTTCGGTGGTGCCGGCCCGCTCCACGCGAACGCGCTGATGGATCTCGTTGGTAGCCCGCTCACTGTGGTTCCGCCGGCGCCCGGCATCTTCTCGACGTTCGGTTTCCTCGTGGCTGATGTGCAGCGCGAGTTCGCACGCAGCCACATCCGGCGACTCTCGGAGCTCTCGCTGGACGATGTGCGTTCGATCGTCGCAAACCTCGAGGCCGAGGCCCATGTGTGGCTAGAGCAGCAGGGCTTTCCCGAGACCGAGCGATCATTGACGTGGCAGTTCGGCATGCGCTACTTTCGGCAGGGATACGAACTGCCGGTGGGCCACGATGATCCGACGGGCTCGGAGTCGTTGCTCGATGAGCTCGCGGCGGCCTTCGTCGAGGCCCACAGACAGACCTATGCGTTCGATCTGCCGGTTGAGTCCGAACTCGTTGTTGTTCGCTGTCTCGCGAGCGGCCTCACGAAGGCGCCCGAGGTGCGTGAGCATCCGCAAGCTCAGGGCGAGGACGCCGAGGTTGCCATGACCGATGCGGCCCATGAGATCTACTGGAAAGACGGTTGGGTAGGAGCGCCCATCTACAAGCGTGAGAGCCTGCGCCCCGGCCACCGGATAGCGGGGCCCGCGGTGATCGAGCAAGAGGATTCGACAACACTCATTCACCCGGGTTTTTCGGGCTCGGTCGACGGCTTCCTCAACCTGCTGCTGGAGCGCGTGTGATCGACCCGGTCACACTCGAGATCGTCGAGAATACACTTCGCGGAATTCGGCACGAGATGGACGCGGTGATGTTTCGCACCTCACTGTCGCCCATGATTCGCGAGACGCACGACACGTACCCGCTGGTGGC
>JAUXJK010000208.1 GCA_030624785.1 Actinomycetes bacterium | reverse complement strand
GTCGTCCCTGCAGAGGACGCGCGTGAGCTCCGAAGCCGCGCCGAAGTACCCTCGCCAGAGCGAGTCGCCGAGATCGAAGCGCAGACGCATCACGACCTCGCAGCATTCGTGGACGCGGTCGCCGAGCAGGTCGGTCCACCGGCTCGATATCTCCACTACGGACTGACCTCGTCCGACGTTCTCGACACCGCCCTCGCGTTACATCTACGGGCGGCGGGCGAGCTGATCATGGATGGACTCGACGCCCTCCTTGAGGCGCTTAGAACGCGGGCAAACGAACATCGGGCAACCGTGATGATCGGACGCACGCACGGAATTCATGCGGAACCGACGACCTTCGGAGTCAAGCTCGCCAGCTTCGCCTTCGAGGTCGCTCGCGGTCGTGAACGAGTGGCAAGCGCACTCGCACAGGCGCGGTATGGGAAAATCTCGGGGGCCGTCGGAACCTATGGCGTGGCCGAGCCCCGCCTCGAGAAGCTCACGTTGCAGCGGCTCGAACTCGAAGCCGAGCCCGTATCGACGCAGGTAGTTCCGCGCGATCGCCATGCCGAAGTCGTGCTGGCACTCGCCCTGGTCGCGGCCTCGATCGAGCGCCTCGCGACCGAGGTACGTCATATGGCGCGAACTGAGCTGGCCGAGGCCACGGAACCATTCGCGAGCGGCCAAAAGGGTTCCTCCGCGATGCCTCACAAACGAAATCCGATTACGGCCGAGCGCCTCTGCGGACTCAGTAGGATCGTTCGCGCAGCTGCCATCGTGGCGCTCGAGAACGTGCCGCTCTGGCATGAGCGCGATATCTCGCACTCGAGCGCCGAGCGCGTGATTATCCCGGACGCGTTCCTCGCGCTCGACTACATGCTCGACCGTGCCTGCTGGCTCGTAGATGGGCTCCAGGTCGACGCGGCGCGCATGCGCAGGAACCTCGAATCCTCGCATGGACTCGTTTTTAGCCAGCGACTGTTACTCGCCCTCGTCGGCGCGGGAATGTCGCGAGACGACGCCTACCGGCAGGTTCAGGGCAACGCGATGAGAGCCTGGGACGAGGAGACGAGCTTCCGCAAATTGGTTGAAGCCGACGCCAAGATCACCGAACGAGTCACCGACGGAGAACTCGAAACCGTCTTCGACCTCGCCGACGCTGTTCGGCACTCTGACGAGATCGTCGACCGTCTCGACCGTCTCGACCAACCGCTGGAGGTTCCTTCACGTGTCTGACGCCGCTGTGCATCTTGCAAGCGGAAAGGTTCGAGAGCTCTTTCAGCTCGACGACGATCGCCTACTCCTTGTCGCGAGCGATCGCATCTCGACGTTCGATGTCATCCATCCGACAGAGATCACCGACAAGGGGCGGGTGCTAACAGGGCTCTCCGCGTTCTGGTTCACACGGACTCGGTCTATCGTGGCCAACCATCTGTTGGCCGTCCGCGAGGACGGGCGATCGGCTGAGTGCCAACGGCTTGAGATGTTCCCAATCGAGTGCGTCGTACGTGGATATCTCGCTGGCTCGGCCTGGAAGGACTATCTGGCCACGGGCGCAACATCAGGACACGAGTTGCCGCAGGGACTCCGCGAGGCGGATCAGTTGCCCGAACCAATCTTCACACCCGCAACGAAAGCAACCACCGGGCACGACGAGAACATCGACCGAGAAACAGCAGCCCAGCTCGTGGGAGAAGACCAGCTGCGCCTGCTCGAGCGCTACTCACTCGAGCTCTATGCATTTGGTTCGAAGTACGCAGCCGAGCGCGGCATCATCCTCGCAGATACGAAATTTGAGTTCGGAGTCGACACGAACGGCACAATCGTGCTCGGTGACGAGGCTCTCACGCCCGATTCATCAAGATTCTGGCCGGCCGGGGAATACGAGCCGGGAGGGCCCCAGCCCTCGTTCGACAAGCAATACGTGCGAGACCACGTCGAGTCGATCGGTTGGGACAAGAACCCACCCGCGCCGGCGTTGCCAGACGATGTTGTGGCCGGCACGCGCCAGCGCTACGTCGAAGCGTTCGAGCTTCTGACAGGGCACGACTTTTCGTCCTACACCGCCAACCCGAAAGTGGTCGAGGCGTGAAGGTTCGAGTCCTCGTGAGTCCCAAGCAAGGAATTCTCGATCCACAGGGCATCGCCGTTCGCGGCTCTCTTGAGCAGCTCGGATTCTCGGTCAGCGACGTACGCGTCGGTCGACTCGTCGATCTCGATATCGAGACATCCGACGAATCACAGGCGCGGCAGATGGCGGAGGCAATGTGCGACAAGCTTCTCGCCAATTCGCTGATTGAAAGCTACGAGATCCAGGTGCGGCAAGATGGCTGACAGCCGACCGCGAATCGGCGTCCTCACGTTCCCCGGCTCAAACGACGACACCGACGCGCTCCTTGCACTCGATCGGGTCGGAGCCGAGGCGGTAGGCGTCTGGCACCAGGATGACGCCTTGCCCGAGTTGGCCGGCGTGCTCGTGCCGGGTGGTTTCTCCTACGGCGACTATCTCAGATGCGGCGCGATCGCTAGGGTCGCGCCAGTGATGGAGGCTGTGACCCGCTTTGCCGAGAGTGGCGGCCTAGTCCTCGGAATCTGCAACGGCTTCCAGATTCTCTGCGAATCCGGCCTTCTCCCCGGGGCGCTACGCAGAAACGACTCCTTGCGATTCGTCTGTCGCGACGCAACACTGGTCGTCGCCGCAGCGAGCTCGCCCTTCTTGAGTCGCTGCTCCCCTGGTGATCCGCTCATCATTCCCATCAAACATGGAGAGGGGGCGTACTTCGCTCCACCAGAGCTGGTCGACGAACTTGAACGTCACGATCAGATCGCACTGCGCTACGAGGCCGGCGCCAATCCCAACGGTTCGATCGGCGACATCGCAGGCGTCAGCAACCGTGCGGGAAATGTCATGGGCCTAATGCCGCATCCAGAGCACGCAGTCAACCCACTCACGGGCAGCGACGACGGGGCACTGGTACTCGGATCCTTCGTCGACGCCGCACGTTCCTCGACACTCCTCGCCGTTCGCGGGTAGCACCGTTCCGTTCGCGCGCGGCGCCCCATGGCGTTTTCACAACTCTCTGCTCGCTCACGCCTACGACACTACGAGCGTTGATGCCAAGCCTGTGAAACTCGGTGTAGCGGAAGCCGCTCCGATCTGTGTTGATGCTGGTGCGCGACTACGCTCCCACGGTGCTCGCCCTCTCCGTCCTCGATCAATCTCCTATCCCTGCCGGTGCATCCGCTGGCGATGCTCTGGAGACCACCCTCGAACTCGCCCGTCTGGCTGACCGGCTGGGTTACGCTCGCTACTGGCTCGCCGAGCATCACTCTTTCAGCGCCCTCGCGGGTTCGGCTCCCGAGATTCTTGCGGGCCACGTCGCAGCGGCTACGACGCGCATTCGCGTCGGATCTGGCGGCGTCATGCTCCCGCACTACAGCCCGTTGAAGGTTGCGGAGACCTTCAGCATGCTCGAAGTCCTGCATCCGGGCCGGATCGATCTCGGCATCGGACGCGCGCCCGGCGCCGACCCGCTTGCGACCTTTGCGCTGAAGTCCGGAAACCGAGATCCGGCTGCCGATGAGTTCCCAAATCAGCTGGTTGAGCTTGTCGGATTCCTGCAAGGGACAATTCCCGACTCGCACCCATACGCGCGCATCAAAGTGATGCCTGACTCCGGCGATCCTCCTCAGATCTGGTTGCTCGGATCGGGCGGCTCGAGCGCTCACCATGCGGCACAGTTTGGAATGCCGTACGCCTTCGCTCACTTCATCAGCCCCACCGGTGGCGAGCCGCTCGTCGCGCAGTACCGGGAGGCATTCCGCGCCAGCGCCACGCAACCGGAGCCGCACGTTGGTATCTGCGTCTCGACCATCTGCGCCGAGACGGACGAGGAGGCCGACGAGCTCGCGTCGAGCTTGCGCCTGTGGCGACTGCGGCTTGAAAGCGGCGATCCGGGCCAGATTCCGACCGTTGATGAGGCTCTCGGCTATCCGTATACGCCCGCTGAGCAGGCGCGGGTGAGTGAGCTTGCGTCGCGCTTCGTCGTCGGCAGCCCCGATCGGGCCAAGCGGGAGCTGCTCGAACTGGTTGAGCGTCTCGGTGCTGACGAGCTGTTCATCGTCACCATCTGTCACGACCAGGCGGCGCGACTGCGCTCCTACGAACTCATCGCCGATGCCTTCGGCTTGAAGCGCGCTACCGACTAGTTGACATCGAGATCGCCAACGCGGCTGCTGTAGGTCTGCGCAATCATCTCGCGCAGCCGGTGCGGATTGTTGACGCCCTCGAAGACGAACTCGTAGTCGTCCGTTCCGGCCGTGTCGAAGTCGACAGAACCGACCCGAAGCATTCGATCGAACAGCGACTGACGAGTGCTGACGTTCTGAACTCGATCGATGTGGGCCGACTGCTCGCGCCGCGACACGATGCCATGCCGAATGATCAGGCGGTGAGACGTAACCGTGAACTGGGTATCAAGCCGCGTAAACCAGGCGATCAGCGCAACAAGTAGCAGGAGCACCAACGTCAGCACGATTGCAAGCCAGATCGGCCAGTCGGCGTCGGTGTACTTCCTCACGAGAAGGATCACGGCCAACGGGATCAGTGATGGAATGCTCCACGTAAGGTAAAAGGAGACCATTGACCGCCAGGACGGCCGTCCCGACCACACGAGCTTTTCGCCTTCAATCAGGTTCATGGCGTTGAATCGTATCGTCGGCGCAGGCTCCCTGAATCCAGCCTCCAACAGGAACCGGCAACGATCCTCGCC
>JAUXJK010000332.1 GCA_030624785.1 Actinomycetes bacterium | reverse complement strand
TATGAGTTGCGTCACCTTCCGATCAAAGTCTTATCTCCGGCTCATGTTCGTTCTACGCGATCGGTGGTCGGAGTCTGCCCACCGTCGCCGCCTGGTGTTGGCTCGCGATCTCACCTCCGTGTAGGCCCTCGCGAGAGGGACGATCGTATACGTATCGAGGGCGCCATGACAACTCGCCTCGCTGAGGGTTTAGACGCAGGCCTAGGCCCACTAGTTAGTCGCGCAATAGTCCTCAAGATCTGCTAGGCCCACGCCCCTCTGGATACGTCGGCGATCTCACCGGCGGTAGCCATCCAAGGTTCGGCGTCGCGTATGGCATCGAGGGCCATACGGAGCGCGGGAATACGATGCGGCTGTCCGACCAGCCACGGGGTCGTGGTGACTGCGATTACGCGGCCTCCTTGGTCGCGTTCCCTGGCGAGCAGGGCGGCCGAGTCGGCGACCTGCTCAGCCCAGGCAGGGGCGGTATGGTGCATCTGCCAGATCGAGTTCACGTCATTGATCTCGTGCGACAGCGGCACGGCCACGAGGTCTCGCCCGTGCGCATGCACGCGCACGGGCGCGTCGTCACTCGCCCAATCGAGCAGGTATTCCACTCCAGCGGCCGACAGAAGATCGGGCGTTCGCGTGGAGTGCGTGCGCCCTGGTGAGAGCCACCCGCGCACGGGTTGGCCTGCCGCGGCACCGACCGTTGCAACGGCGCTGGTAATCAGCTCGTTCTCCGCTCGCTCGTCAAGCCCCTCATGGATGACATCGGTTCCGTTGACACCGTGAGCGACGAGCTCATAGCCGCGATCGAGTGCTTCCTGCACGAGGCGCGGACACCGTCGCGTTGTCTCGGCATCGATCGCGACCGTGGCCTTGATGCCGCGTGCGTCGAGCTCGTCGAAGACGCGGAATACGCCAACGCGCAGACCGTAGTCCTTCCACGACCACTCGCGGTAGTCGGGGTACTCCTTCGAGGGCGCGCCGCTCGGCCGGTAGGGCGCTGGCGGCGCGTCGAAACGAAACGTCTGCAGTGGCACAACTACGATCGCTGCGAGCCCGTTTCCCTCGGGCCACTCGGGCATCGGCCGATCGGGCAGCGTCTCCCATTCATAGAAGGGCTGGTCGTAGCCCAGCTTGCGCAGCGGATACTCCAGATACGGGTTGGTTGAGCTCATGCCGATGCTTCCGGCCCTGCGAGTGACGCCGCTACATCGTCGTAGTGATGTTCCAGGTACCAGTCTGCGATCTCCTGGCCCGTGGCAAACCACACGTCGTCGTGGCCGCGAATATGCGCGAGCGCGTCGTCCAGCGGGGCAAGCTTGTTGGGCTGACCAACGAGATACGGGTGGAGCGACACGCACATCACCCGTCCACTGCCGGTCCTCGACGCCTCCTCGTAGAGCACATCGAACTGGTCGCGTATCATCTCGCCGTAGTGGCGGCCTGTGTAGAGGAAACTGTTGTAAACAATGACGTCGTTGAGGTCGAGCGTGTATGGAATCGACGCCAAGCGACCGCTCTTCACCTTGACCGGGAACGGCTGATCGTCGTGGAAGAGGTCGCACGTGTAGGTGAACCCGTACTCAGCGAGCAGATCGAGCGTGCGTTCCGTGTTGCTCAATGCGGGGCTCAGCCAGCCGACAGGCGGCGACCCGGTCGCCTTCTCAATGGTTGCGATGCTGTCCTCGATCACCTGACGCTCGTCAGCCTCCCGCATGCCGAACAGGTAGCGCGTGTTGTAGATACCGTGGCTGTAGAACTCCCAGCCTCGCTCAAGCGAGGCTTCGGTGATCTCTGGATGGTGATCGCACACTGCGACGTTGAGCGAGATGCTTGCGCGGATCTCGTATTGGTCGAGGAGCTCCATCAGCCGCCAGATGCCAACACGGTTTCCGTAGTCCCGATACCCGTAGCTCAGCGTGTCCGGTTGCACGCGTGGCCATGGCTTCCGAACGTCGCGAAGTGGTGGATTGAACTCGTAAAACTCGTGGTTGGAGACCACCCACACCGCGAGCTTCGCGCCGCCCGGCAAGGTAAGGGGCGGGCGATCGACGATCGCCGAGTAGTCCCATCGTTCAGGGTCGCGAAGCATCACTGACCCTCACTTTCGTAGCTCGCAACGCGCGCGTTCAGCTGATCGAGTTCCAGGATGGATTGAACCTCATCGAACGGAGCGAGTCGATCCATCAGCGGGCGTGAGTCGCCACCATCAGCCAAGACCTCGAGCGCGCTCGTGACCGCGCGGACCGTGATTCGCGACAGAAGGCCGGGAAAGATCACGAACTTCAGGCCGAACTCGGCCAGCTCAGCCGCGCTGTGAAGCGGCGTCTTGCCACCTTCGACCATGTTTGCGAGGAGCGGAAGCCCTGTCTTCGCGAGCTCGGAACCGACTCGCTTCAGCTCATCGTCGTCGGCAGGAGCCTCGATGAAGAGCGCGTCCGCACCAACCTCGGCGTACGCGAGCCCGCGACGTATCGACTCATCAAGCCCCAGAACGCTTCGTGCGTCTGTCCGGGCGATGATCATGAGATCCGGGTCCTGGCGCGCGGCCTGCGCTGCACGCAGACGCGCGAGCATCTCATCGATCGAGACGACCTCTTTCCCCTCGAAATGTCCACACCGTTTCGGAACCACCTGGTCCTCGAGCTGGATCGCGGCGACCCCGGCTCGTTCATAGAGCTCGACGGTTCTTTCGACGTTCACGCTTCCGCCGAAGCCGGTATCCGCGTCGGCAACGACCGGTACGTCGACCGCGGCGCACATGTTCTGTGCTGCCTGCGCCATCTCGGTGAGCGTGGTGAGCCCGACGTCGGGCTGCCCGAGCAGGCCGTTGGCGACGCCTGCGCCCGTCATGTACACCCCAGGGAAACCTGCGTTCTCGATCAAGCGGGCGATCAATGCGTTCATCGCGCCCGGGAATACGACGGCGTCGTCGCCGGCGAACTGAGCGCGGAGCCTGGCGCCTGGCGACTCGCGAGCGCTCACGAGTTTCCGCCTAGCGGGTGGCGGTCGAAGAACGCGAGCGCCTGCTCAGCCGCCTCCTCGGGGTG
>JAUXJK010000296.1 GCA_030624785.1 Actinomycetes bacterium | reverse complement strand
CACGTAGTCACGGGTGTACGGCTTCACAAAAACGTCGAGGATCGTCGTCATGGCTCGCTCGTACTCGCGATACTCGGGAAGCACCTCAGACGAGCGCGAGATGAACGCCTCAGGCATCAGCTCAGCAACGAGCCCGGCAATTCGCTCCTCGTGCGTTGGGTTCGCGTAGCTGTGCATCAGGCATATTGCGATGCAGTCGACGCCATTGCGACGGAAACCCTCGACCGCGGGCGCGACGTCAGTCTCCACGAGCGGGTTGAGCTCCTCGCCCCTGAAGTTGAGTCGCCCACCGACCTCACGGACGCGCTCCGGCGGAACGATACGTTCGGGCTTCACCCAGAAGTACGAGTTGCCGTATCCGTCCGGAACCGACTGCCGTGCGATCTCGAGGATGTGACGGAAGCCGCGCGTCACGATCAGACCGAGACGATGGAACTCCTTCTGTAGGATCGCGTTCGTGGCCGTGGTCGTCCCGTGGGCGACGGCGCTAACGTCCTCGACCTCGAATCCGCCGGCGTCAGCAACCTTGCGCACACCTTCAACAAGAGCGAGGGAGGGATCTGACGGAGTCGAAGGCGTCTTCGTTACGGACAGTTCGCCGGTCTCCTCATTGATGGCGACAATGTCGGTGAAGGTTCCGCCGGTGTCGATAGCTACGCGATGGGGCATCAGGCGATGTCCTTTAGGTCGTCGTTGACTGTTTCGGGAGAAACGGACTGAACACGGGTTTCGTCCGTCTCGTGGATCGAAGTCAGCGAGCGAGTCGCCGAGAGAAACCGCTCACGCCGCCGTCGGGGAAGCGTCGCGGCCTCATATTGCCAAAGGTCAGAGAACGCATCGTCGAGTACCGCTTTCACGCGCCGTACCCTGAGCGAGCGCGCCACGCGTCGCGGGCCTCGCGGCTCCGGAATGACGCCGTCGACAAGCCCAAGCTCGGCTGCATCCGCAGCCGTGAGACGTAGCGCTTCGGCCCACTCGGGCGCGGCATCGGCGTCCCGCGAGATGATCGCCGCAGCTCCTTCGGGCGAGATTACGGTGAAGATCGACTGTTCGAGCATGTAGAGCCGGTCGGCCGCTGCCAGGGCAATCGCGCCTCCACTCGATCCTTGTCCTACGACGAGCGACACGACAGGCGTTGGTTGCTCGAGCAGGGCGGCGAAGGTCTCTGCCAGCCAGTAAGCGATCCCATCGCCATCCGCTTCTTCACCCACAGCTGCTCCTGGACCGTCGAGCAGGGTGAGCACCGGAAGCCCGAGCCTGGCCGCAATCTTCAGCGCTCGCTGCGCTTTGCGATAACCCGAAGGCTTGATCAACCCGTCACCGCTCGTGCGGTCCTGGGCCAACACGAGCGCGTGTGTCTCTCCCATTGCAGCGATTGCGGCTACGAGCGCGGGATCGTCTTCGCCAGTTCGGTCGCCGCGTAGCTCAAAATGCCGGTCTGCGAGCGCTTCGAGCCAGGCTCGTCCGCTGGGCCACGCGTCTTCTCGAATCGACTCGACCAGGGCCCAGCGATCGGCCGGAAGCTTGGGCAGCGGGAGAGGCCCTCGAGTTCGCTGTTGCGGAAAGAGGGCCGGATTCATCAACAGGTCGATCACCTCGGCTGTGGCGGCTCGTAGCTCAGAACGTGGGAGTGCGCTATCAACGATTCCGCGCTCCACGAGCTCCTCTGCGTGAAGGCCCTCTGTCGGCTTTCCGGTGACAGCCTCGACGACACGCGGCCCGGCGAAGCCGATAAGCGCGCCGCTTTCTGCCAGGACAACATCAGCCAGGTTCGCGACAGACGCATACGGCGCACCGGTCGTTGGATCGGCAAGAATCGCCACGAACGGGACGCGGGCATTTCGCAGTTCGACAGCCGCTGCTGACGTACGCACCATCTGGAACAGCGCGGCAAGCCCCTCTTGCATGCGCGCGCCACTCGAAGCAACCACCATGAGCACAGGGGTCGACGTCTCGGCTGCACTGGCCAGAGCCTCAACGATGTACTCGCCGGCAGCAATGCCAAGAGAGCCGCCAAGGAAGCCAAAATCGAAAGCCACGACAACGATGTCGCAGCCATCAAGCCGCGCCCGGCCGGTGAGCACCGACTCCCCAACATGAGTCCGTGCCCGGGCGTCCTCCAGTTGCTCGGCGTACTTTTGCTCGAGTTCAAAGATGAGCGGGTCTGCGTCCAACGGCGTTGATTGCTGAACGAAAGTCCCGCGATCGACGAGTAGCCCGACCCAGTCGGCCGCAGTCAGCTTCGCCGCGTAACCGCAGGACGGACACATCGCATACGCGTCTCGCCGCGCGCCGCACCGGGTGCAAGGCTGCGCGCCAACGACCGAACGTATTGCCTGAACAGGGCCGACCCGCCGGGTCTCTCGAATCAGCGCGCGCGAGCGCCCTCCCAGTTCGTGAATACGCCGACGGGGAAGCTCAGGTTCCGATCCAGAGTTATCTGTATTCGTCAAGAGAACACCGCGTTCGCTACCGTATTCCAGTGTAGACATCGGCAGAGGCGCGCGACGACCATGGCCAAAACTCCTGAAGCTCGTAGATACACAGACCTGCAGGGACTCGGACGTGCCCTCGCTCTGCTCGATGAGATCGCCGAGCGACCACGGCGACCGAAGGAGCTTGCTGACGCGCTCGGTCTGAAATGGACGACCGCGTACAGATCTCTGGCTTTCCTTCGCGACTCTGGCTACGTGCGTCGGGACGAGGCGACGGGTACATACTCGATTGGCGCGCGACTTCACTCGGTCGGGACTGCGTACCTGGCAACACACCCGATCGCCCAGGCGTCACGGCCGCTCCTGCGTGGCACAGCGGAGGAGTCGAACGTGACGGTTCAACTCGTCGAGCGCGATCGCGACCGAACAGTCGTGTTGGCCGCTGCCGAACCCCGGACCATGGCCATCCCGAAAGCGACGCCGGGGTTCCATTTTCCGCTGCACTGCGGCTCGAAGGGGCACGTCCTGTTGGCGTGGGCGCCGGAGCACGAGCAGGCGGCATATCTTTCGGGCCCGTTGAATGCCATGACCGAGGCCTCGATCACCGAACCGCGGGAGCTCGCCAAGCGTCTGGCCGACGTACGGACGCAGGGCTACGCAGTTACCTCGCGCGATGTTCAGCTGGCCAGTGGTTCTGTCGCCGCTCCGATTCGAGATGCGTCGGGCGACGTCCGTTGGTGCATCTGCCTCGTCACGGGAGTTAGCGACCTCGAACTTCGCCAAGACGCACTCGTCGAGACCGCTCTCCATACTGCCCAGTCGATCTCGCTACTCGCAGGTTGGCGCCCGACGGTGCCCCGCTCGTGAACGGCGCCCTCGACCTCAGCGGCGCCTTTCGAGCGGGAGAGCGTTCGGCCGTTGAGATCACGCGCGTCGCGCTCGATGCGGTCAAGGCTGACGATCTTGGCTGCTTCTGGAAGGTTCTGGCCGAGCGCGCGATCGGCGAGGCCGAAGATCTCGATCGCCGCCGCGCAGGCGGCGAGAAGTTCGGTCAGCTTG
>JAUXJK010000373.1 GCA_030624785.1 Actinomycetes bacterium | reverse complement strand
TTGTGCCGAACCTGCGGTCAGCGCCAGGCCCACGGTGACAAGGGCTCCGGTCGCGAGGGGGCGGATGGAGCGTCTGAGTCGGAGTTGGAACCTGGTCCACGAAAACATGGGACTACCTCCTGTGAAGAAATGAACATCGCGCATGTCGGGCTCCTGTCTGTCGCGGTGCATCACCACGATTGGTGTAGCCCCATGATGCCCGGCACGCGTTATTCGAGCGTCACCCGGGGAGCTGCACGCGCGTCTAATTTGCGTCTATAATTCGTCGTATTCTTCAGTCCCTCGAACCGATGGCGCGAACGATTCACCTGCGTCTGCTGGGCCCCTTCGACGCCCGCGGGGCCGACGCCAAGCCTCTTGAGTTGTCGGGCAAGAAGGTCCCGGCGCTCATCGCGTACCTCGGGGTGGAGAGCCACCGCACGCACACGCGCGACGAGTTGGCCACCTTACTCTGGGGTGATACCGGCGAGGAACGAGCCCGTCACAACCTGAGACAAGCGCTGGCCAAAATCCGGCGAGCCTGCACTTCGATTCTGATCGCCGACGCAGACACGCTCAGGCTCAACGTCGAGCGGTGCACGATCGACGTTCGCGAATTCGAGCGGCTCGTGGACAACGACGACCTCGACGCGGTGAAACGGGGCCTCGCGATCTATCAGCACGACCTGCTCGAAGGGATGACCATTCGCGAGCCGGCGTTCGAAGACTGGCTCCGGAATGCGCGCCTACGACTTCGGGATCGAGCCTGTGAGGCCTTTGAGCGGCTCACAGCAGCCCTCGCCGATCAGGGCCGACTCGACGAGTCGATTGAGCTCTTGCGCCGGCAGCTCACCATCGATCCCGCGCGCGAGCAGGCCCACCTGAGGTTGATGGAGTTGCTCGCCCGCGCCGGGCGCCGCGCCGACGCCTTGCGCCAATACCAGAAGTGCGTCGACGCGTTGGACCGCGAGCTCGGGGCCCGGCCGAGCGCCGAAACTGAGGCCGCGTACGAACGGATGCGGCGTGATGGAGGGCAGACAAGTCCTGGGCCCACGGGTTCGCCGACAGCCACCGCGACCACGGCCAGCGCCGAGCCGCCCAGCGTGGCCGTGCTGCCGTTTGAGAATCTCTCCGGCGAGGAGCACCGATACTTCGCCGACGGGCTGGCCGAAGACGTCATCACCGCCCTCGCTCGATTCGGGTCCCTCCTGGTGATCGCGCGGGAGTCCTCGTTTACCTATCGCGATGGCAGTAAGACGCTCCAGGAGATCGGACGTGAGCTCAAGGCCCAGTTCATCGTGCGCGGCAGCGTGCGTTTATCCGGTTCTCGAGTGCGCCTCAGCGTGCAACTGCTCGACGCGTCGACTGGACAGCACGTGTGGGCGGAGCGGTTCGATCGAGAGATCGAGGATGTCTTCAGCGTCCAGGACGAGGTGACCGAAACGATCGTCTCGACGCTTGCCGGCCGAGTTGAAGCGGCACGCGTCGCCCGCGCACGCCGCATGCCCGACGAGCGCCTCGACGCCTACGACTCTGTCCTGCGCGGCAAGGCGTTCCACCATCGCGTCACCCGGGACGATTGCGATCGAGCCATCGAGATGTTCGAGCGGGCAATCGCACGTGACTCGGACTATGCGCTGGCTCATGCCTGGCTCGCGTGCGGTTTGGGCCAGGCGATGCAGTTTCACCCCGATCAGACACAACCGCTGCTCGAGCGGGCTGAAGCCGCCGCGGAACGAGGACGGACGCTGGACGAGCAAGAGAGCGAGTGTTACCGGATCCTCGCCCAAGTCTCCCTCCTACGCCGTGACCTTGGGCGAGCTCGGTCGTATCAAGAGCGGGCGCTCTTGTTGAACCCGAACGACGACCGGTCGGTGAGCGCGATGGGGACGATTCTCACGTTGAGCGGCCAGCCGGAAGAGGGCGAACACTGGATCCGCAAGGCGATGCGTATCAACCCCTACCACCCCGAGTCGGTGTGGTTCCACCTCGGACGGGCGCTATTCCACGCGGGCCGCGACCAGGAGGCATTGGCCGCGCTGCGCCACGTCACCCGCCCTCGGGTCCGTGAGCTGGTGTATCGCACGGCCGCGAGTAGCCGCCACGGTGACCACGAGAGTACCGCTCGGGCCGTCGAAGCTCTTCGCTCGGTCATGCCGCGTTTTGACGCGGCTGATTACGTTGAGTCGGTTCCGTACGAGAACGAACGCGACCGGACCGCGTTGCTGGACGCCCTCCGGGCGGCGGGCTTGTAGCACACTGTGAAGTTGGCGCGATCAGATGTTCCCTGAAGCCCGTGGGCTCAGTGGCCCTCTAAGGGTGACTCCCGCGAGTGCCCGCGCTCTCGCTCTATGATTCTCTTTGAGGAGAATCACTGGACCACAGCCGATGGCGATGGAAATCAGGAGATTACCGCCGGCCCGGGCTGACGTAGAGGTCGACGTCCTCTTCGTCGCCTTCGTCGACTACCCGGTGATGCGGTTTGTCATAGGGGAAGCCGGGAATGCCTACGCTCAACATCTACGCACGTTGATCCACTTC
>JAUXJK010000247.1 GCA_030624785.1 Actinomycetes bacterium | reverse complement strand
GATCAGAAGCATGCCGTTGCGCGCGGCGATCCCTCCCACCGCGAAGAAGCCGATCACCGAGCCCAGCGAGACCGTGCCCCCCGCAGCCAGCACTGCCAGCACGCCACCCGCCAAGCCCATCGGCAACACCAGGAACGCCAGAGTTGCGTGCCGCCAGCTTCCGAAGCACGCCTGGAGGAGGAGGAACGCCCCCACCACCACCGCGATGACGATGCCGATCAGAAGCCCGGTCGAGACCTTGTCGTCGTCGCGGACCACCTCGGCGTGATATTCGAGCGGGAAGGCCATACCGGCAAGCCGGCGCTCGACGTCGCTCGCTACGGAGCCGACTGCACGCCCGTCGACGTCGGCGACGACGTCGATATACCGCGAAACCGCCTCGTGTCTGATGACGGTCGGGTTCGGAGCGATGCGGATGTCCGCGACGTCTCCAAGGCGCACCGACGTGCCACTCGGAGTCTCGATCGGGAGCTCCAACACATCGTTCACGCTCTGGCGGAGCTCTGGAACGCCCCAGACCACGACATCGAACACCTTTTGCTCCTCGAAGAGGCTGCCGACGTTGATGCCCGAGAGCAGGATGGCGGCCGCTCGACGAACGTCGCCCGGCTTGACGCCTGCGTCCGCAGCCGCGGCGAGATCCACCGCGACCTCGAGCGTCGGCTCGTCGGCCGGAAGATCGAGACGCTCGCCCACAACCCCGTCGGTCTCCCCGACCGCTTGCATGACCTCGTCCGCAGTGCGGCGCAACACGTCGAGGTCCGCGCCGAAGACGCGCACGGTCAGGTCGTTGGTCGCGCCGGTCAAGACCTCCGTCGCCCTCGCGTTCGAGAACGCGCCAACAGAGCCGCTGAGCCCGGGGTAGCCGTCGACAACCTGTTGGATCGCCGCGATCGCGGCGCTGTGGTCAGCCTCTGGATCAATGCTAAGCCAGAGCTCGCCTGAGTTGACCCCGACGACCTGGTCGCCGGTTACGGCGCGCCCCACCTGGGCCTCGACGCTACGGACGCCAGGAATCGCCCGTAGCTCATTGCTGGCCTGGGCCGTGACCCGGCTCATCGCGGCCAGTGACGTGCCGGGTGCGCCGTTCCACTGGATTACGAGCTCGGTCTCCTTGAACTGCGGCAGCGGTGCCTGATTGAGGAAGGGCACAGCCGCGATACCGGCCACCACGATGGCGCCGATCGCGACATAGGCCGCGGCCGGGCGTCGGACGACGCGAGACAGGATCCAGGCATAGCCGCGCCGAAGCCACGCGGCGACCGGCGACTCCCGACGGTCGAGCGAGGAACCTCTGGAGAGGAGCAAGCTCAGCGCCGGTGTGACGGTCAGCGCGACGACGAGCGAGACGGCGATCGCGACAAGGTAGGCGACGACGATGTCCGGCAGGAATGCGCCCGAGAAGCCCTCGAGGAACAGCAGCGGTACCACGGCGAGGGACATGATCAGAGCCGCGTAGATCATCGGGCTCCGCATCTGTTCGGAGGCAGTGAGGATGACGTCCACCGGCGAGCGCTGCCCGCTCTCGCTCCGACGCTCGCGAAGGCGCCGCGCGAAGCTGTCGACATCGATCGTCGCGTCGTCGATGACGACGACGAGCGCGGCGACGAGGCCAACGAGGAACATGGAGTTGATGGTCGCCCCGAGCAGATAGGCGACGAGCCCTGCCGACACCACGGACAGCGGGATAGCCACGAAGCTGACCAGGGCCTTTCGCCAACTAAAGAAGAACGCACCGATAGCCAGCGCCACAAGGATGCCACCGATGATCAGCGTCAGGGTGACGTTGCCGATCGCCTCGTCGATGTAGTTCGCCGGCCGGTAAACGGTCGAGTCGAATTCGACATCGGCGAGACCTGGCCTCAGGGATTCGACCTTCTCCTCGAGACCTCGGGTTACGTCCAGGGTGTTCGCGTTCGGGAACTTCTCGACCACGAGCATGAGGTCGGGACCGACGGCGTCGCCGATCAGCGGCTGGTGCTCTTCAACCACGTCGGCCACGTCGCCGAGGGTCAGTCCCTCGGTCCCATCGACGGCCACCTGGGCGAGCTCTTCGGCGGTCGTGATCGGCGAGATGTGCCGCACTGAGAGCCGCTGGTTGGCGGTGTCGATGAAGCCTCCGACGCCGGGCACCGATGCCTCGACGAAGCTCAGCGGCGATGCCCAGAGGGCGTTGCCGGTGGTCTCGACGACCTGCTTCAGCGAGACGTCCTGGGCTCGCAGCCGATCGGGGTGGACCAGCACCTGTAGCTGCCGGTCGCGGAAGCCCCACACGGCCACGTTGGCCACGCCGGCGACGCTCAGCAACTCAGGTTTGATCGTCCAGCGCGAGATCACGGACAGCTCGATCGGTGTCAGCTCCTCCGAGGAGACGCCGATCATCATGACCCGGTTCGTCGAGGAGAGAGGCTGAAGCATCTGGGGAGGATCCGACGCTCCCGGCAACGCCACGAGCGACTCTGCGAGCCGCTCCTGCACGACCTGCCGCGCCGTGAAGAGGTCGGTGCCGGGCTCGAAGACCATCTCGATCGACGCAAGCCCGGGCACGGTCTCGGAGCGGATCTCCTTCAGAAAGGCAACCCCGTTCAGCGAGTCCTGCTCGACCGGAACCGTGACGAGCTGCTCGAGTTCCACCGCAGAGAGGCCAAGCGCCTCGGCCTGGATCTCCACCGTCGGCGGCAGGTACTCCGGCAGCACGTCCACGGGGGCACCATCGAGTTGCGTGATGCCGAGGACCATCACCACCGCTGCGATGCCGAGGACAAGGCCCCGGAACCTCAGGCTCGACCCAACGATCGCACGAATCATTGCCGCATACCTCCCAGCACCGTCCGTTCGCAACCGCTGCCTCGAGAGGGACCATCCTTGTGGCCAGGACAACGGTCCGCGCGCATCCCGCTCGCCGCCGCATCCTGATCCGTACCGCTGCTAGTCGACACAGACTGGAAAAGCGCCGACCGTCGGCCCAACCCAGAAAGCGGTTCCACAGTAACTCTCCCTTCCCTCCACCGCATGGGGAGAAGTCAACCCGACTTTTCTCACCTCGAACAATCGCATCGTCTCATACCCATCTCATCTTCGCAACCTAGAATAATCTGGGGTAGCTTGGGCGCGATCGCCGCGGCGACGGCTGCAGCCCACGCGACGATCCGCAGAGCAAGCGCCCTCACGACAGGCCCTGCCGTCCACTCACGTCGAGAGAACACCCTCCCACTGACGTAGCGTGCGGGAAATCCCGAGAAAGTGAAATAGGTAATTTACCCGATCCACGTCAGGCGTCCGCTGTACTTCAATTCGCCCATGAAAACAGGCCGACTCGCGCCGCTCGAGCTTGCAAATACGCGGTCTGCGTGAGATCACGATGGAGTCGTTCTCCGAGAAACTCGATGCGAATTATTGTTAGATATGCAAATAGATTTGCGGCCCGTCGCAACGTAGCGGCGCCTCTGGCGCACTGGATCTCAGGCGGCGTTCCTCGAGGCACGACTTCCAGCCGGCGGCGGACAGATCCTTGACGGGCAGCAACCGGCAGGAGTCACACGCCACAATGGAGGCGGAAAGGATGGCGCTCGATCCGAAGGTCTTCAAGGCCTACGACATTCGCGGCATCTACTCCTGGGAGATCGACGAAGCCGGCGCGTACGCCGTAGGACGTGGCTACCTCGAGGAGTTCCGGCCGGACTCAACCGCAGCGGGCCGACACATGTGCACGCACTCTCCCCCGCAATGGCCCAGGCTATCGTGCCCGGTGGGCGCGACGGGGGTGCCACCGCGGTCGACGTCACGATGACCGGAACGGAGACGCTCGAGAAACGCGATCAGCTGCTGGCCGTGATGCAATCGTGACGCCCGCATGGACTAGGCGGTTGCATTCGCGGAGCCGACACCTACGGTGAGATCAGATGATAACGGCGTCGATCATCAGTGAGGGTGTCACAAACGTCATCGGCAACGCCGGCATCTACGCGATCTTCGGCTTGATGCTTCTCGACGCCGTGTTCCCCGCTGCGAGCGAGCTCGTCATGGTGTTCGGTGGGGCCCTCGCGGCGGGCGCGTTCGCCGGAGCCGACGTGTCGATCTTCGGCTGGCACG
>JAUXJK010000123.1 GCA_030624785.1 Actinomycetes bacterium | reverse complement strand
GAGAGACCGCTGCTTCTCGTGCGTTGAACTGTCCGTACAGCGTTGGTAGGTACGCGATGTACAGGGCTCCAACCACGATGCCGGTCGCTGCGGTCAGGAAGATGAATGCGGTCGGAGCCTGCCCGGCGGGACCGGAGATTCCCAGGGTGAACAGCGACGAGCCACTTGCTCGGGCGGCCTCAGCGAACCCTCCATCGAGGAATGGCCAGAACATCAGAGCCGAGGCCACAAAGAACAACGCCAGCCACGCTGCAAGCTGGGCGAGCAGAGCTCCCGGCGCCATCGTGGACAGGAAGTTGTCGCGGCGCTCGGCGCTCGCCATGAACCGCGCGGTCATTGCATAGACGTACCGCAACCCGAGGATCACGCCCTGTTCGAGCAACGGCACGCCACTGCGCGTGAAGACGAGAGTCTTCATGACCGTCGTCCAGGTGAACAACGTCAGACCAACGCCCACGGTGAAACCGATCCAGCTCACAAACGCAGGCTATCCACGCGATGCCATGTGCCGTGCCGGATCCTGGCACGCCGAGCATGGAGTCGCCAGTCGGCGAGTGCCTGTACGGTCAGCGTTCTTGACTGGAGCCAGCCAGAAGACGGAGGCCGCGAGGGCTGGCGGCGTTGGGTACCGCGTTCGTTCGCGACTCTCTCGCACGCCGGCCGAGCTGATCCTGATCGTCACGGTGCTGCTCTGGAGCGGTAGCTACACGTCGACGCGCTACGCGGTGACGCATGGGTTCGAGCCCATCGCCTTCTCGTCGCTGCGATTTGTGATTGGCGCAGTGATCTTCGTGGCCGTCGTGCTGATTCGCGAGGGAAGTATTCGAATCGAGCGTCGAGACTTCGTGTATCTCATACCGGCCGCGCTCATCGGCGTCGTCCTCAATCAGGTGAGCTTTACGTACTCGGTTTCGCTTGCCACGGCGGCAACGGTTGCCCTGATCTTCGGGACGCTGCCCATCTTCACGTCGATCCTGACGCGCATGCTGGGGTGGGAAGTGCTGACCCGCAGGCATTGGGTGGCGACGGGCGTGTCGTTTGCGGGCGTAGCGCTCGTAGCCCTGGGTGTGGGTGGTCAGCTTTCCGCTGATCTTGGCGGCGTCCTACTCGCACTTCTCGCATCCGCCAGCTTCGCCGCGTTCTCGGTATTCGCCGGGCGCCTCATGCAGTCGCATTCCGCCTATCGCGTGAGCGCTCTGGTGGTGCTGGCGGGCGCAGTACCGCTCCTGCTGATTTCGAGTCCACAGATCGCCCGACTCGACTGGACAGGACTCGACCCGCTCGCGTGGGCGGCCTTTGCCTACATCGTCTTCATGTTCATTACGACCACGTATCTCTGGTTTATCGCAGTGGGCCGCGTGGGCGCCGCGCAGGGAACGCTCTGGGCGAACCTTCAGCCCTTCCTCGGCGCTCTTATCGCCGTGGTGATTCTCTCCGAAGGGCTTGGACTCTTCCAAATTCTTGGTGGGGTCGTGATCGCAATCAGCATCGCGTTGGGGTGGGTGCGACGCCAACCCGTGCCGGTACCGATCGAGTAGACGGGTTCCGCTCATGCTCAAGATCTTCGGTGAGCCTGGGAAAGTGGGCCTGGTTCCGTGGTCAACCCGCCCCGTCGATCAGCAGCTCCTGGCGTCCAGCCTTCCACTCAATGACGGAGAGTTCGTGGCCGATCTGCATGCCGGTTTCGGCGTCGAGTTCGAACGCGCCATAGAACGTTGTCGTCTTCAGCGAACGGGCCATCGCGTATGGATCGTGTGGCGCGAGCCGGGTGCAGTGCTCGGCGAGCGTGGCGGCGGCGATCACCTGAGCGCCGACATAGTCGAGAGGGCGACGGGCATTGTCCGCTACTTCGGCACCGGAAGGCCCGATCTCGGCGTGGGACGTCGCCTCAGGGTGCCACTGGACGGTCGCGAGCATTCCCTCGGGGTCGACCTTGGCGATGCGGGCAAAATCAGCCATGCCCGGTGCGACTCCTGCGTACAGAATGTCGGCGGCACAGGCGGCCATGCTTCTCACGAGGTGGACCTCCTGTAGGAACGATCCGCAACCGAGTACGACGCTGGGACGGTGGCGCCTGATCGAGGTGATCACCGCGGCAAACGACGTCTTGTCGACGATTTCGAGCACTAGCGACTCGGCGATCCGTTCGAGGCCGGCGCGCGCGAGCGACCCGAAGGGGCCGCGCGCACTCGCAACCACGGTCCGCGCGCCCGGCCGGATGCGTCCGACAGCCCGGGCAAGAGCGACGAGGTAGCGGCTCGCAGGAGTGGGCAGCGACACCACGCCGTCGAGTTGTTGCACGTCGTCGGCAGCCGCCCCGTGGTTCCAGACAAGGGCTGCCGAACGTGCCACGGCTCTGGTCGAATCGCTTCCGTATGGCCCAACAACGAACGCTGCACGATCGAGCAACTCTGAGTGCAACGATGCGGCGCGGGCCGGACAGCTTCGATCGTCCTCGATAACAACGTTGCGACGTGCCCAGGCCGCCCAGAGTCTGAGGCCGCTCTCCATCTGCGACCCCTGAAGCGCATAGCGCCCACTCAGCGGCACGGCAGCTCCCACGGCTCCGAGATTGGGACTCACCAGCTACGAGGTGCGGGCCGACGCATGCGGTCGTCCGCGGGTTCGGCTTGTCGCGAGAAATACCATGGCAAAGACGAATGCGCTGACGAGCACGATCGTGGCCCCGGATGAGACATCGAGGTGGTAGCTCGCATTCATGCCGACAAAACCCGACACGGCTCCGATTGCCGTCGAGAAGACAACGACGTGGCTGAAAGAGTTCGTCAACATACGAGCGATCACTGTTGGTATGACAAGCGCCGCGGCAACCAGCGTCACTCCGAGGATCTGCATCGTGGAGATCACGGTGGCAGCGAGAGTCAACGAGAGGAGCGCATCGGTGCGCGCCGTGCTGATGCCGAAAATATCGGCGACGCCGCTATCGAATGTTGTAAACAAGAGCGCCCTGTAGCGGAAGAAGATCGCCGTGCCCGCGAACGCACTCACGCCTGTCAGCACGTAGATGTCTGTGGCAGTTACTCCCAGGACATTGCCGAAGAGCGCGGCCTCGAAGTTCCTCGTGAACGAGTCGTAGCGACTGATCAGAACGAGACCGATCGCGAACGAAGCGGTCGTGATCACGCCGATGGCCGCATCGGCTCCGATCGAGCGTCGACGGGACACCCCGCTGATGAGCAGCGTTGAGACGAGGCCCCAGACGCCCGCCCCGAGATAGAAGTTGATCGAGAGCAGGTAGCTCGCGACAGCTCCACCGAAGATTGCGTGCGACAGCCCGTGCCCGATGTAGCTCATACCGCGTAGCACCACGAAGACGCCAACCAGGCCGCAGAGCGCGCCGGCAAGCGTGGCAACGATCAAGCCGTTGGTGAAGAACGTGAACTGAAAGGGTTCCAGAAGATCCACTACGTGCGGTTCGCTCCTTGTGGATCAGCGGCTTGCTCTCTCGCATGGCGCGAGTCGACAACGAGTAACAAGCCGGCATGCTCGAGTACGTCGAGTGGCGCGCCGTAGGTTCGTTCGAGCACGTCGGGTCTGAGCACCTCGACCGGTGGACCGGCGGCAACGACTTCGGTGTTCAAACACACAAGCTGCGGAAGGTGTGTTGCGAGACCGTTCAGATCGTGGGTGGTGAGCACAATGCCAACGCCCTCGGTGTTCAACTCACGCAAGAGGTGCAGAAGGTCGTGCCGCGACGCGGCGTCGACGCCAGATGCTGGCTCGTCGAGCAGTAACAGTTGCGGCTTGCGCATGAGCGCTCGCGCGATGAACACGCGTTGCTGCTGTCCCCCTGAGAGCTCGAGGATGTGTCTCGAGCCGAGCTCACCGATGCCGAGCCGCTCAAGAATCAGCTCGCCGGCCGCGCGTTCCTGGCGGCTCGCCCAGGGAAGAACGCGGCCCGAGCCACTGGCCATGAGAACGACTTCGTTGACCGTTACGGGAAAGTGCCAGTTGACCGTTTCGAGCTGCGGTACGTATCCGATGGTCAGTCCCTTCGAGCGCCACACGGAACCGGTGCTCGGCGAGACGTCTCCGGTGAGGAGTCGCAACAGGGTCGTCTTCCCCGAGCCGGAGGGCCCGACGACACCGACGTAATCACTCGGCCCTACGACAAGGTCGACATCACACAGCGCGGCCTCGCGCCCGTAGGAGTACGTGACGTTCTCGAGAGCTACCAGCGCGTCGTCGCGGCTTGGGGTGCTACTGGGGATAGCGGGCCTCATCGCGCGTTGGGTTCGTAGCGTCGAAGCTACGGAGCTCGGCGCTGTCGCCGCCAAGTGCGTCGACGATCGTTGTGTAGTCGAACTGCAAGAGAGCGAGAAGTGAGTGGTCCGAGTCTCCGGGTTCGCCTGGGAGGTCGTCGTCGCGTAGATCCTCGACGTAGTTGGCGTTCGTCTCGCGGGCTATCTGCTCAAGAACGGGGCTCGGAAACGCTCTGGATCCAAAAATCGCGGGAACGCCCTCTCGCCGGAGCTGGGCGATGAGCTCCGCGAGCTCACGTGGCGTGGGGTCCGTGAAGTCGGCTGGTTGAATTGCACCGACGATCGTCCAGCCGAAGTCGCGCGCGAAGTATGGAAACGAATCGTGGTAGCTGACAAGCTTGCGATTGGCTTCGGGCACCGATGATGTCACCGTTGCTAGCAGGCGCTCCAGTTCGTCCAACCGAGATGCGAGCCGTTCGTAGTTCCTCCGATAGGCCTCGGTGTTGGCGGGATCGCGCTCGGCGAGCGTCTCCATGACCAACTCGGCGTAGCGCCTGGCGTAGCGAGGGTTGGTCCAGAGATGCGGGTTGGGGTCGCCGTCCGCTTCTGGAAACGAGGTGTCGTAGATGTACTCGGCTTCGTCGAGTGTCGTATCGCCAAGCTCGACGAGGCGAGCACCTTCCTTGGCGTTGGCGATGGCCAGCTGGAGCGTCGGCTCTTCGAGGCTGAGGCCGTTGAGAAAGACGACGTCGGCCTCGCTGAGGAGCTTCGCGGTACTCGGCGCTGGTTCGAACGTGTGCGCATCGATTCCTTCCGGGACGACTCCTTCGACCCGTGCGAGCTCACCTGCCACGTTGGCCACGATGTTCGTGAGGGGGGAGATCGTCGTCACGACCAGGAGGCGACCATCGACGGCCTCGTCCGAGGATTCAGCACGGCCGCCGCATGCAACCAAGCCGACAGTCAGTGCCGCGGCGACGATTGGAACGATGCGCGGCATGACTCGCTATGTACCTCGGTTGTCGGCGCACGTCGGACAGTGGCCGGCGAGTGGAAAGTGATCGAAGCGCGCCTCAAAGCCCGATACGTCGCGCACTGCAGCGCGGACCGCGTCAAGTTGCGTCGGCTCGTACGCTCGCACCGCATCACACGACTCGCAGATGACGTATTCGCGAGCATTCGCATGTGCGAGCGCGAACAGGCTCGGCCCGTGCCCGAGGTGAACATGGCGGACGAGTCCAAGCTCCTCGAACGTTTCGAGGTTTCGATAGACCGACGCGACATCTGAGCGTGGGATCCTGCCCGCGATTCCGTCAGCGATCTGTCTGGCGCTGAGCGGCGTGTCCGTTGCAAACAGCGCCTCGAGCACCAGTCGACGAGCGGCAGAAACCCGCAACCCGTGCGTACGCAACTCCTCCACAGCCTCCTCGACCGATTCGACTCGAACTCGGGGCCTGGCGCGCGACGCAGTCAGGTCAACCACCAAACGTCTCGGCCGCGATTGCTTCGCATCTGGGCGTGTTCCAATTGCATCTGAGTCGCAATAACCAACCAGGTGCTAGACAGGCTGTCAAGTTGGTTCTACCTCCGCGCAAGCGAAGGCCGAAATACTTGACTCACCAGGCCGCGCGACTCGTATCGTTTGGGCTAAGCTCACGCGCACCAAAGCGGCGGTTCGCCTCTCGGCAGCCAGCCATGAGCGACGAAAGGGAGCAGTCATGTCCTCGACTGAATCAGCAGTAGACAACGGCGTCAATGTGGAGGCCCTCCTCGGTGCTCGCCAGGCGCTTACCGAGACGCCAGCGGCAGGTCAGTTCAACTGGCGTGCGACCTGCAGCTGGATCAATGGAACCCACAGCAAGTCAACCGTCGAGGGCTTCTTCGGCCTGGGCGAGGAGCAGAAGCATCGCAACACGTACACGTTCGAGGCTGATCACCCGGAAGTCTTCGCTTCGGAAGACAATGCTGCTACGCCAGTCGAGATCGTGCTCGTAGGCCTTACGAGTTGCCTCACGGCGGGTGTGGCTGCGGTCGCCCAGCAACGCGGAATCCAACTCAAGTCGGTTGAGGCGACCATCGAAGGTGCCATGGACATCCAGGGCATCCTTGGCGTCGACAGCGATGTGCGTAACGGCTTCAACGACATCAAGGTCAGCTACAAGATCGATGCTGACGCGACCGAGGAAGAGTT
>JAUXJK010000372.1 GCA_030624785.1 Actinomycetes bacterium | reverse complement strand
CTGCCGCGCCTTCACGTCGCTCAGCGAACAGACGGACGAGAAGTACGCCGCCGACGCTGCCGCGAACAGCTCGGAGCCGGTCTGGCCCTGCGCGGTGACGATCAGCTGTCCCGGAGCTTCGGATATTGCGAATGATTCCTTCGTCATGTCCCGATGAATGAAGCCGCTAATCCGATGCCGTTGAACGTGCCGTGCGCGACCATGGCCGGGAAGACGCTGTGTGTTCTCCATCGAACGTATGCGAGTCCGATCCCGAAGATGATCAACGGTGGCAGGGCCGCAACGATGCCGTGTATGAGCCCGAACATCACTCCCGACCCGATGATTGCGACAGGAGCACCGAGTACCGCTAGTACGTGGACGCCCACGCCGCGAAAGAGAAGCTCCTCAGCGAAGGGTGCGAGCACAACGATCAGGATTGCGTTGATCACAAATGGAGTGACACGAGTGGGATCCCACTCGCTCGCGGTGATGCCCTGCTCGTCGCCTGCGTGGAGGAACTGCTCCAGTACGGCAGCGACGACCAGCGACGCGACTGTCACAACCCCGGCAAGACGTAGATCGCGCCATGTGAAGGAGCGGAATCCGAACGTATTCCAGAGATCTCGATCCCAGTACAGGTAAGCGATGCCAACCGCCGCCGAGATGAGAATGATGTCGAGCGCTATCGCCCCACTCGTGAGGTCATACGAGTAGACGAGCGGCTCATCGTCGCTCGTCTCGGCGCTTCCGTTCAGGGCGAATGCAATGAACGTGAGTAGGCCCGTAAACCCGAGCCACGCGATAATTGCTCGTCGCGGGTGCGGCCCATTGGGTTCGGCTATCGTCTCGGCGCTCATCCCGCCATGGTGCCGAATAGGCGCTCGGGAAGCGTTTCAAGCGGGATCGGCTCAAATCTCATCCCGGCTGCGAGCGAGCCGATCCTGTCGACCTCTTCATCTCCGATATGGACGCTGCGACTCGGATCGACGCCGAGCGCTGCGAGGGCCTGGAGGAAGATCGCGGGGTCGGGTTTCGCCGCTCCAGCGTCGGCGGACGTGAGGATCAGCTGGAAGAGGTCGTCAACGCCGAGACGGCGGAGCTCGTCGTGCAGCCCGATATCCCAGTTGGCCACGCACGCGAGCCCGACTCCCCTGCTGCGCAGTGACTCCAGAGAGGCCGCTACTCCTGGTAGAAGTTCGAACCGTAAAGCGGCCATGAAACCGTCAACGAAGCCCTCGACCTCGATCTCGACCTCGAGCTCGTCGAGAAACACGCCAACGCAGGCCTTTCGGAGGCTGGAAAGGCTGGCCTGATCGCGCCCTTCGAGAGATCTCGGACGGTAGTAGGCGGCCTCAGCTCGAAAGGCTCGCGCGATGTCTTGGGGCTCAGCGACAATGCCGTGCTCGCGAAGCGCGACATCGAGGTTCGAGATGGGGTTCCGCAGCTGGACAAGCGTCCCGAAGCCGTCCACCGTAACGGCGTCTACCGAGGGACTATGGGACATCGGGGTGGAGGATGTCGATCAGGTCGTTGATGGTCTGGACAACATCAGGTCCACCGACGCTCAGAACTGCGTTGTCGATCACAAATACGCGCTCGCTGACAACAGCAGGAATCCCGTTGAGCTGCTCATCCGCCTGCAGCCTCGCCAGGCTCACGCGGCTCTCGGGAGTCGCGAGATAGACGTCTGGCGCGACCCGTTCGAGCTCGAAAGTCTCGACGGACCCGTCGACGACCGCGTCTTCGGGCACGAACAAGCCGCCCGCATGAGCGAGAACGTCAACGAACAGCGAGCTCGGATCTGGCGGAATGCGGAAGCCTGTGTCGACGAACACGCGCACGGGCTCACGACCGGCGACCCTGCGCGTCGCGTCGTCGAGTGAGTTGCGCAGATCGCCTGAGAACTCACGAGACAGAACCGGATCACCGAGTAGGAGGCCGAGCTCCTGGGCACTGCGCACGACGTCGTCGACCGAGGCTGCGGGAGCCGTGTAGATCGGAACAGCCGGGTCATCGGCGAGCTGCGCGACGACGCTCGGGTCGGTCTTGGGCGTTGCGAGAATCAGGTCTGGATCTAGCGCTCGCACAGCGTCAATATCGATCTGACCGTCACTTGCCGCAATGAGCTCGATCGACGGATCGACCACGTCTGATGGCGCTCCAACCACGTTGGCCCCAAGCTCCCAGGCTGTGGCGCCGACGCCGGCGTCGAGCGCCACGACGCGTGCCGGGAGGGTCTCGCCGACGAACGGCTCAAGCGCGGCTCCCTGCACTGTGACCGGCAGATCGGGGGGCAGTGGGCCGAATGGTTCGCCGCGCTCGCCGCATGCGACGACCACGAGGAGGACTGCCACTCCCGATAAAGTCGCGAAGATGCTTCTTGTCGACACGCCTTGTATCCAAGCAGGCGCCGCAGGTCGATGAGGCACTTCACGCTTGAGGAGGCCCAGCAGGCCTTGCCCGAGGTCGCTCGTTGCGTACAACGGATGGTCGACCTGAGAGCCGAGCTACTGGCTGTGCGCCCCCCGGTACCGCCGTT
>JAUXJK010000269.1 GCA_030624785.1 Actinomycetes bacterium | reverse complement strand
TCGGCTGGCTACACGGGATGTCGACCGCGGAGGCTCGCGAGCAGATTATCGGCAACCTCGATGAGCGCGGCATTCTCGTGGAGGCCGGCGAGATCGAGCATCGCTTTCCGCACTGCTGGCGGTGCGAAACGCCGCTGATCTTCCGTATCTCGGACGACTGGTTCATCACCGCGGACGAGATCCGTCCCAAGCTTCGCGCCGCAAACAAGGACGTGAAGTGGGTACCCGACCACTTTGGCAAGCGCATGGACGACTGGCTCGTGAACATGGGCGACTGGAACATCTCTCGCAAGCGCTTCTTTGGGCTGCCGCTGCCGTTCTACCCCTGTGACTGTGGCCATCTCACCGTGATCGGCTCACTGGCCGAGTTGCGCGAAAAGGCGACGGGTGGGCTCGATCAGCTGCAGGAGCTCCATCGGCCGTGGATCGACGAGGTGCCGATCCGGTGTGACGGATGTGGGGAGGAGGTGCGTCGAATCCCCGAGGTCGGTGACGTCTGGCTCGACGCTGGAATCGTGCCGCTGTCCACGCTTGGTTGGCAGAGCGAGGAGTGGGTCGATGGTGGCAATGGCACCGGGGCGGCCAAGGGGTTGACGGGGGCGCCGCTTCCCGATCATGCCTACTGGGAGAAGTGGTTCCCGGGCAACTGGGTATCCGAGATGCGCGAGCAGATTCGACTGTGGTTTCACTCGATTGCGTTCATGTCGATGGCGATGGTTGATCGGCTTCCGTACGAGTCAATTCTGTCCTACGAGAAGCTTCTTGATGAGCACGGCCATGAGATGCACGGCAGCCGGGGGAACGCGATCGACGCGGACGAGGCGTTCGAGCGCATCGGCGCCGATGTCATGCGCTGGATGTACTGCGCGCAACCCCCGAACCAGAACATTCGATTCGGGTACGGGCCGGCCGAAGAGGTGAAGCGCAAGTTGCTGACGCTGTGGAATTCGGCGTCGTTCTTCATCACGTATGCGGAGATCGCGGAGTTCGTGCCGTCCTACGGCGATCTCGTGAGCGGGCCGACCGATGTTGAGGGACTCACCGATCTTGACCGGTGGCTGATCGCGCGCACGCATCAACTCGTCGCGGATGCGAGAGCCGGGTACGAGGAGTACCTCACGGCCGGTGTCACCGACGCGTTCGAGGAGTTCGTCGACGATCTTTCGAACTGGTACATCAGATTGAACCGGCGACGGTTCTGGGAGGAGACCGACAAGGCGGCGTTCAGGACGCTGTGGTTTGGGCTCGTGCAGGCGGTTCGCGTTGTGGGGCCGATCATGCCGTTCCTCGCGGAGCATCTCTGGCAACACCTGGTGGTGGGGGTTGTCGAGGCCGCGCCGAAGAGCGATTTCCACGCAGGCTGGCCCGAGTCAGTGGGAGCTGTCGACGAGCGTTTGCTGCGCGAAATGAGCGAGGCGCGCCGAGTAGTTGAGCTCGGGCGCGCTGCCCGAAGTAGTGCGGGCGTGAAGCTTCGCCAGCCGCTGCCACGGCTCGTTGCCGAAGGGGCGCCTGGCGCCGCAGCGCATACCGAGTTGATCGAGGCCGAGCTGCGCGTGCGTGGTGTCACCTTCGGTGAGATAGAAGGTGCCACGGTGCGAGCAAAGCCCGACCTGCCGACTCTGGGGCCGAAGCTCGGCAAGGAGCTACCCGTGGTGCGCCAGGCGTTGGCCGACGGCGACTTCGAGTTGCTGGACGACGGTCGCGTTGCGGTACTTGGACATGAGCTCGCGCCCGAGGAGGTCTTCATCGAGCGCTCCGCGCCAGAGGGTTTCTCTCTGGCCGAGGCCGGTGGGCTTGTTGTGGCGCTTGATACTCGGGTTGACGACGAGTTGGCCCTCGAGGGGCGCGCGCTCGACGTGATTCACGAGCTGCAGAGGATGCGCCGCGACGCGGGGCTCGAGCTGACCGATCGCATCGAGATTCGATACGCCAAGGATGATGGTCTCGGTGACGTATTCGAGAAGCACGGAGAGCGCATCGCGAGCGAGACGCTGGCCGTCAAGGTCGAAGTCGGCGCCGGCGATCGGCTTGCGATCACGAAGGCTTCCTAGCCTCGTTGCTTGGCGCGGGTGCGGACACTAACGCACGCACGACACCGCGCCCGGCCCGCCGCGCCCTGGGGCGCCGTTATCAGGCTGCGGTGGCGGTTGGCTTCGCGTCGCTCGAGGGCTTCGCGTGCCGAAGTTCATGCGGCTGGGCGAACGTGATCGTTTCGCGGCTGGTTGCGAGCTCCTCGACCTCGGCGGCGTTGCCTTCACACAGCCATGCGCACACTCGCTGAACGAGTCGCTCCGGAGCTGAGGCTCCAGCCGTGACACCAACGATGTCGACGCCGTCCAGCCAATCCGGGTTGATCTCGGTCTCGTCTTCGATGAGGAAGCTCTCGGCGCCGCTCGTTCTGGCCGTTTCAACGAGTCGTTGCGAGTTCGAGCTGTTCGCGGACCCGACGACGAGCACGAGTGATGTGCGTTGTGCAAGCTCCTGGACCGCACGCTGGCGGTTGGATGTTGCGTAACAGATGTCTTCGCGCGCAGGCCCGTGGATTCTCGGGAAACGGCGCTTGAGGACGTCAATGATTTGGCGCGTGTCGTCGACCGAGAGTGTGGTCTGGGTCAGGTAAGCGAGCTTGTCGGCGTCTGCGAGCTGCAGCGTCTCCGCATCGGCGACTGTTTCGGCGAGGACCGTCGCGTCGGGCGCCTCGCCGAGCGTGCCTTCCACCTCTTCGTGTCCCGCATGCCCGATGAGGACGATGCGATACCCCGCCCGCGCGAAGCGGATCGCTTCCGAGTGCACCTTCGTCACGAGCGGACACGTCGCGTCGATCACGCGCAACTCGCGTCCCTCAGCGCCGGCCCGGACAGCCGGCGACACGCCGTGTGCAGAGAATATGAGCGTTTCTCCGTGCGGCACGTCGAGTTCGGAGTCGACGAAGACAGCGCCTTCGCGCTCGAGTTCGGACACGACGTGTACGTTGTGCACGATCTGTTTCCGGACGTAGATTGGCGAACCGAAGTGGGCGAGCGCGCGCCGTACAATCTCGACGGCTCGGTCTACACCTGCGCAGTACCCCCTCGGCGCCGCAAGCAGCACTTTCTTGACCACACAACTCAGTGTAGTTACGGGCGCGCATTTGTCTGCGCTTCTTGGAAAAAAGGGGGAGGGCCCACCACTCGGGGGGGTCGCTGTGGTGGGCCGCTCCCTTAGTGCTCACCGCGGCCCATGTGGCCAGGTCATACCGCGGTCAGCATCGCCCAGCACGCGCCAACCTAGCTGGTTACGCCTCACACGCCAATAGGCCATGTGGCCTATTTTCGTTACGAAACCTTCACAATTGCTAACTCCTGGATCCGGGATGAGCGGGGCGCCGGGGCGCTGGGGCGTTCAACCACCTGCTCAACACGCGTTGTGCCGGACACGGACATGCGCTTCGATCGCGAAAATGGACGCTCCTGGAGCGTGTCTCCGCGACGGGCTACAATCGACGGGTTCGGGACGTGGCGCAGCCTGGTAGCGCACCTGCTTTGGGAGCAGGGGGTCGCGAGTTCAAATCTCGCCGTCCCGACTAGCGAAAAGGCCAGTATTCAAGCATGATTACGCTTGATTGGCGCGCCGTGCTCGACTAGGGTCTTGCTGGCGTGGGGCACATTTGGGGCACACTCGTTGCGGGTCCGGGTGTCAACTATTGGGTTGGCGCCGCCGATCTATGTGGTTATGGGCGTGCATGTTGGCGAGCCGGAGTTCCTCGCTTTGCGGGATGCGGCGGGTTTGCTGGGTATGCAT
>JAUXJK010000205.1 GCA_030624785.1 Actinomycetes bacterium | reverse complement strand
CGATTCTCGATGCGCTGCCTGGCGTCGGCCCGGCCCGGCGCCGAGCCCTTCTCAAACACTTTGGCTCGACCCAGCGGCTTCTTGACGCCTCTCGCGAGGAACTGGAAGGCGTACCAGGGGTCCCCGCTCGAACTGGGCGCCAGATCCATGCAGCGCTGCGCAAGGCCGGCGGGGCCTGAGGTACGGGTTGAGAGCCCCCGTACTGCGCCTTCGCCTGGTCAGATGACGCTGTCCGAGGAGGCACGCGCCGAGCTGGTGCTCTCGACTCGTCGCCAGTCATGCTGCAGGCTTGCCGAGCTTTCGGGGCTGGCTCGAGGGGCGGGAACGTTTCATCTGCGAGCAGGCGGCGAGATCGGTGTTCATCTCGACCTTGCTGATCCTGCCGTTGCGCGCCGCGCGTTCTCACTTCTGAAGTCGTTCGGTGTAGCTGCCGAACTGCGGACGTATCAACGACAGGCTTTCGGGCGCGAAAACCGCGTCCAACTCCACGTGGGTGACTCTCCGAGAACGGTCCAGACGCTGGAGGAGGCTGGAATTATCGATACGCATCTCGCGCCGATGCCTTTCCCGCCCGCGCGCATCACCCGCACTCCGTGCTGTCGGGCAAGCTATCTGCGCGGAGTCTTCTTGAGCGCAGGCTCGGCCAGCGCTCCGGGTTCGACCCACCTTGAGCTACGCGTAACTTCCGAGGCCGCAGCCGAGCACCTCGCCGAGCTCGCAGCGACGGAGAATGTGCCGCTCGCCACCCTCGATCGAACGCGCTACGCCATCGCCTACACCAAGAGTGCCGAGATCCTGGCTGATTTCCTCGCCCTAGTCGGAGCGAGCGAAACGGCCTTGATCCTGAGCGAAAGCGCGGTCGTCGCCACCGCGCGTAGCGTCGCAAATCGGCGTGCCAACGCAGATCATGCAAACCTCGTGCGTACGAGCGTCGCAGCGCATGAACAACTCGCCGCGATCCATCGGCTCGAGGCAACTGGACAGTTGGCTGAGCTTCCAGAGGATCTGGCTCAGGCTGCCCGCCTGCGCAGCGATCATCCGTTCAGTTCGTTGAGCGAGCTAGCGACCATCGCCGACCCGCCCGCGACCAGAGTCGCGATCCATCGGCGACTGCGCAAGCTCAGGGAACTCGCGGAGGGCTAGACTCGAGCGAGCGACGCGTTGGGCATAGCGATCGCGGCTTGCGCAATCGACAGAAGGAGACGGGAGCGGAATGAGTGTGCGTGTCGGTATCAACGGCTTCGGCAGGATCGGACGGAACTTCTTCCGAGCCTCACTCCGCGAAGGGGCAGACGTCGACCTCGTGGCTGTCAATGATCTTGGCGACGCGAGCCAGATGGCCCACCTTCTGAAGTACGACTCCGTGCTCGGACGCCTGGACGGCGACGTGTCGGTTGAGGACGGCACGATCAAGGCTGCTGGAGAGGAGTTCACCCTCCTCAATGAGCGCAATCCGGCCGAGCTCCCTTGGGGAGATCTTGGCGTCGACGTCGTACTTGAATCAACCGGCATCTTCACTAGCCGTGAGAAGGCGGGGCTTCATCTCGAGGCCGGCGCCTCGAAGGTCGTGATCTCGGCGCCCGCTTTGGAGCCAGACGTCACATTGGTTCTCGGCGTTAACGACGACGCCTATGACGCGAATGCGCATCAGATCATCTCGAACGCATCGTGCACAACGAACTGCATCGGGCCCGTCGCCAAGGTGCTCAACGATGCGTACGGCATCGAGACCGGCTTCATGACGACGACTCATGCGTACACGAACGACCAGAGCATCCTCGACCTGCCGCACAGCGATCTTCGTCGCGCACGCGCGGCCGCGATCAACCTCATCCCGACCTCAACCGGAGCTGCGCGGGCGATCGGTCTCGTGATACCCGAGCTTCAGGGGAAGCTGGATGGCGTCGCCGTGCGGGCGCCGGTGCCTGACGGATCGATCGTCGACTTCGTAGCGCAGGTTGGACAGGACGTCAGCGTCGAGGAGGTCAATGCGCTCTTCGAGCAGAAGGCTGATCAGGGCGCGCTCGCCGGCATCCTCAAGTTCACAGATGAACCGATTGTGTCGAGCGACGTCATCGGGTCTTCGTACAGCTCGATCTTCGACAGCCAGCTGACCATGACGAGCGGCAATCTTGTGAAGGTGTTCTCGTGGTACGACAACGAGTGGGGCTACTCGTGTCGTCTGGTCGATCTCATGCCGCGTCTCTAGGCAAGCCGCTCGAAATCTAGACCGTGACGTTGCATCGGCCACGTAGCGTGCGCGACGCCGAGGTCGCGGGGAGGACCGTGCTCGTCCGCGTTGATTTCAACGTGCCCCTCGAGGACGGGCGCGTCGCTGACGACACGCGGATTCGGGGAGCAGCGCCCACCATCACGCTGCTCCGCAAGGCGGGAGCCAAGCGCGTCGTCCTCTGCTCGCATCTGGGGCGCCCGAACGGCGTCGATGCCTCGCTCTCGCTTCAGCGCGTCGCCGAAACCGCTTCAGCCACGCTTGGAGTCGAGGTCGCATTCGACGATCCCACCGCGGCGCTTAGCTTGCGCGAGAACGTGCGCTTCGATGCACGCGAGACTTCCAATAGCGCGCGGTTCGCGAAGGAGCTCGCAGCGGGATGCGACCTGTTCGTCAACGACGCGTTTGGCGCAGCCCATCGCGCTCACGCTTCAACAGAAGCGATCACGCATGAACTTCCCTCCTATGCAGGGCTTCTGCTCACGCGTGAACTCGACGAGCTTGGCGGCTTGCTGACCGCGCCGCGGCGTCCGTTCGTCGCGATTGTTGGAGGCGCCAAGGTCGATGACAAGATCGGCGTGCTCCAATCGCTCGCCCAGCGGGCAGACACGTTGTTGATCGGCGGGAAGATGGCGGGAGAGCTGCGAGAGCGAACCGATCTGGACGGAGTCGACGCGCGGGTGCATCTTCCCAGCGACGTCGTGGCTGCAGCCGCATTCGAGCCAGACGCGGATACGGTCACCTGCGCATGGGACGCCGTGCCAGACGGCTGGCTCGGACTCGATATCGGTCCGACGAGCTCGTCACGCTTCGCCGAGGTCATTCACGAGGCTGGCACCGTGTTCTGGAACGGCCCCATGGGTGTGTTCGAGTGGGACGCGTTCGCGGCCGGAACCCGGGCCGTTGCACAGGCGGTCGCTGCGTGCTCCGGTCACACCGTCGTTGGCGGGGGCGACTCGGTACACGCGATCGAGGAGCTCGGGCTCGCATCCCGTGTCAACTGGGTGTCGACAGGCGGCGGCGCGTCGCTCGAGTTGCTCGAGGGACGCGACCTTCCCGGAGTCGTAGCGATTCCGCCCGGCTAGCTGCCGAAGCCCCTCTAAGATTCCACGCATGGCAATTGCTTCGCTTATCGCAGGAAACTGGAAGATGTTCAAGGGGCCGGCCGAGGCGACGTCTTTTGTGTCCGCACTCTCGCCCGCAGTCGCTGCGGCCGCGAACGAGCTCGACGTTGTCGTCTGTCCGCCGCCGGTCTCGCTGGGCGCTGCGCTTCAGGCGGGCGCGGCAAACGTTCAGGTTTTCGCCCAGAACGTTCATTGGGCGGAGGCTGGAGCGTTCACCGGCGAGGTCTCGGTTTCGATGCTCGTCGAGCTGGGAGTAGCCGGAACCCTTGTTGGTCACTCAGAGAGGCGACAACTGTTCGGCGAGACCGATGAGACCACCGCGGCGCGCATGGTCGCAGCACGGGCCGGTGGGCTTCAGGTGATCGCCTGCGTCGGAGAGCTGGAAGCTGAGCGGGAGGCTGGCGAGACAGAGGCGGTGCTCGAGCGGCAGGTCGGTGCTCTCGCGGACGCGGCGGATGACCTGGACGGACTCGTCGTTGCGTATGAACCCGTGTGGGCCATCGGCACCGGGCGCGTCGCGACGGTCGAGCAAGCGCAAGAAGCCCACGCGGTCGTCAGGCGCATCCTGCCCGTGCCCGTGCTCTACGGCGGGTCGGTAAAGCCAGACAACGCGCACGAGCTGCTCGGAATGCCCGATGTTGACGGAGCCCTTGTGGGCGGCGCCTCGCTTGATGTTGCTTCGTTCGCCGCGGTGTGCGCCGCGGGCGCTCGCTCCTCCTGATCGTGTAGCGCCGCCCGGTCGCCCTCATCGTGCTCGACGGTTGGGGCTGCGCGCCCGCGGGCGCTGGCAATGCGGTCTCTCTTGCCGCCACGCCGAGCTTCGACGAGCTGTGGGAGTCCCATCCGCACGGGACGTTGGAAGCATCCGGACGCGCTGTCGGCTTGCCAGTCGGGCAGATGGGAAATTCCGAGGTCGGCCACCTCACGATCGGAAGTGGGCGCGTAATTCGGCAAGATCTGGTGCGGATCAACGACGCGATCCAGGACGGATCCTTCGGCACAAGCGATGCACTCGATAGTGCGCTCACGCGTGCCCGTGGGCGGGGCGTACGAGTGCACGTGCTGAGCCTTGTCTCATACGGAGGCGTGCATTCGCATATCGATCATGTCCGAGCAATCGTTGAGGCGGCACGTGCTAAGGGCCTCGCAGAGGTGACGTATGTCCATGCGTTTAGCGACGGTCGCGACGTCTCCCCGAGCGCCGCGGTCTCTGACCTTGCCGAGCTCGCCGCCGAAGACGTACGCATCGCGACCGTCTGTGGCCGCTACTGGGCGATGGATCGAGACCAACGCTGGGAGCGGATCGATCGTGCCGTAGCAGCGCTTCGGGACGGTGTGGGAGATATAGCGGATGATCCTGTCTCAGCCGTGCGATCAGCCTACGAGAGCGGTACGAGTGACGAGTTCATCGAGCCCACCGTTATCGCGGGCGCTCCGCGGATCG
>JAUXJK010000315.1 GCA_030624785.1 Actinomycetes bacterium | reverse complement strand
GGCTTCTCCGACACGGTCGACCATCGAATCAAGAAAAGCGCCGAACGGAGAGACAAGCCCGCCGGTTCGAGCAAGAGCGCCATCGAGAATGTCAAGGATTGACCCGAAGGTGAAGACTGCAGCGCCCACGAGGAACAGCCACCACGCCTTGTACTCGAAGTAGACGATGACCGAAGCCAGAGCGCAGAACGAGACGCCAGCCGTTGTAAGCATCGTCGGTGTGACGCGCGTTCGGCCCAGGTGCGTCATTGAAGACGCAGCGATGCGACGCACTCCGTCTGTGTAGGCGTTCTTGAGGCCGGTCAGGGTGCCAGGCACGCGGAGAGGCTAGCGCAGTCCGATCGCCAAGTCGAACCCTTTCCGGCGCCGCTGACGCGCCGGGCTAGTTGGCCGTAGCGCTTTCTAGAACGTCTTCACGATGTGAGAGACGACGTTCCACGTACACCATCAGCGATACGGCCACGCCCGCGAGCGCCACGCCGGCCGCGATGTCGATCCAGTAGTGGTTGCCTGTGGCCATCACGGTGAACCAGACCCAGGCGGGCCAGAGCGCCCAAGCGAGTTTGGTCAGAGGATTTCGTACCAGCGGCACCAGCATGATTGCGAGGATCAGTGCGTCGGCGGAGTGCAGGCTCGGCATCGCGGCGAACTGATTCGATGCGAGCTCGATTATCCCACTGCCATGGTTGATGCCCGAGGCACTTGCGAGCGTGTCTATGAAGCCAAGCTCGGGGAACAACCGTGGCGGTGCCGTCGGCATCGCCATGAAGCCGATCAGGCCAAGTACGTTCGCAAGGAGAAGCGTGTTCCGAAGACGCAGGAAGTTGTCGTTTCGAGCGAAGTAGACCCAGACGAGCGCCAGTCCGATCACGGTGAACTGAGAGTTCCAGTACGTCCAGTTGACGAGCTGTACCAGTCCATCTCCGGCTCCGATAACGAGGCGTTGAATATCGATCTCGATTAGGCCTGTCAGGGATCTCTCGGCGTCGATGAGCATCTGGCCGTTGGCAAAGGCTTCGTCTGCCCCGCGGTCGGCGACTCCACGCGCGACCTGGTAGATCAGCAGGAAGCCGAGCCAGATGCCGAGTTGGAGGACGAAGTCACCCGGCCCTCGAGGGAAAAGTTGCTTCCAGTGTGTGAGCCGAGCCAGCGTCGCCATAGCCGAGCCGTAAATCTTAACGTTCGCTCATGCGATGCGATCCGACTGACCCCGGCGCGGCAAATGCTTTGACTCTTCGGGGCGCCGGGTTGGCGGTGCGAGTGCTTGGCCGCGCTCTATCCGCCGATGTAGGACATCTCGACCTTTGCTGTCGAGCTTGTCGCGGCGGATCGAAGTTCTGAGTACTGGTCGTTGCGCTTCTGCCAGATCGACGTAAGCGCCATGTCAAGCGCCTCGTCGTCCGCACCTTCGCGCAAGAGCGAGCGAATGTCGTGCCCGGTAGCCGAGAAAAGGCACGTAAAGATCTTGCCGTCGGCCGAGACTCGGGCCCGCGTGCAGTCGCCGCAAAACGGTTGCGTGACCGACGAGATCACGCCCACTTCGCCCGAACCGTCTTGGTAGCGCCAACGCTGGGCAACTTCGCCTCGATACGCAGGATCGATCGGCTCGAGCGGATGGGCGGCGGAGATGAGCTCAACGATCTCGCGCGCCGGGACGACATCGTCAAGGCGCCACCCGTTGGTGGTTCCCACATCCATGAATTCAATGAAACGCACGATGTGGCCGGAGCCTCGAAAACGTTGTGCCATCTCAACGACATCGCCGTCGTTCACGCCGCGTTTGACGACCATGTTGATCTTGATCGGGGCGAAACCGACTGCCGTTGCGGCGCCGATGCCCTCAAGAACGCGATCGACGGGGAAATCGACGTCGTTCATCGATCTGAACGTCCTGTCGTTGAGCGAGTCGAGACTGACGTTGAGTCGATCGAGTCCGGCGCTCTTGAGAGCTTCCGCTCGATCGGCGAGGAGTGCCGCGTTCGTCGTGAGCGTGAGATCGATCCTCTCGATCTCCGCGAGCATCGCTACGAGATCTTCGATTCCCCGGCGCAGGAGCGGTTCGCCACCGGTTAGCCGGAGCTTGGTTGCGCCGGCGCGGGCGAAGGCACGAGCGACGCGATCGATCTCTTCGAACGTCAGAAGCTCCGCGCGGGGTAGGAACGCGTAGTCCCGTCCGAACACGGATTTGGGCATGCAGTAGCTGCACCTGAAGTTGCAGCGATCGGTGACGGAGATCCGTAGATCGCGTACTGGGCGAGCAAGCGTGTCGAGGACGTTCATCTGCTTGCTCTGCATCGTACGCAAGCGAGGAGAGGCACGGGTTGAATCAGATCTGCTATAACTCGACTCATATTTCTTAACTCATTCATAGGAGGGCCCCAAAAATGTCCAAAGCCATAGGCATCGATCTTGGGACGACCAACTCGTGCATGGCCGTCCTCGAAGGCGGCGAGCCAACTGTGATTGCAAACGCCGAAGGTGGTCGGACGACCCCGTCGGTAGTTGCATTCACCAAGGACGGCGAGCGACTCGTCGGCGCGCCCGCCAAACGGCAGGCGATTACCAACCCTGAGAACACGATCTTCTCGATCAAACGTTTCATGGGCCGCAAGTTCAAAGAGGTCTCAGAAGAGATGACGATCGTTCCCTACGACGTCGTGCCGGGAGAGAACGGCGACGCGCGGGTGAAGCTCGAGGACGGCGACACGGCACCGCCCGAGATCTCAGCAATGATCTTGCAGAAGTTGAAAGCAGACGCCGAGGCCTATCTCGGCGAAGAGGTGACAGACGCGGTCATCACCGTGCCCGCGTACTTCAACAATGCGCAGCGTGAGGCGACGAAGGATGCCGGCAAGGTTGCCGGGCTCAACGTGCTTCGCATCATCAATGAGCCGACGGCCGCGTCGCTCGCCTACGGGCTCGACAAGGATGAGGATCAGACGATTCTCGTATGGGACCTCGGCGGCGGCACGTTCGACGTGTCGATCCTCGAACTCGGCGATGGCGTATTCGAGGTCAAGGCGACGAACGGCGACAACCACCTCGGTGGTGACAACTTCGACAAGGCGATCGTCGACTGGATGGTCGCCGAGTTTCTCCGTGAGCAGGGAATTGACCTCTCGAAGGACAGGATGGCGTTGCAGCGCCTCTACGAGGCAGCGGAGAAGGCGAAGATCGAGCTGTCGTCCACGGCGTCGACGCAGATACATCTCCCGTTCGTCACGGCAACGCAGGACGGGCCCAAGCATCT
>JAUXJK010000006.1 GCA_030624785.1 Actinomycetes bacterium | reverse complement strand
GAGCTATACAGGTCAATACCTCCGTGAGCTGCTGCCGAGTCTTGCTGTCGTCGCCGCCTAGGACACAACGTGGCTGACGCTGCCGACTCTGGCCGCACGGAGCGGCCAAAGGCACGCCGGCGCGTGGCCGAATCCGCGCCGACGAGCACCCGCGGGAGGGAGTTGCGCGAGCCCGAGCCCCTCACGGACGAAGAGGAGCGCAAGCTGCACAGGGAGTGGTGGCTCCGTCTGCCGCTCACGATAATCGCGCCCCGCGCCGTGTTCACAGCGCTGCGCGACGAGTCGGAGGCCTCGCAGTCTGCGAGGCAAGAGCCGGTGCTGCTGCTCGTGCTCCTTGCCGGTATCGCCGCAGTGCTGCAAACGAGCGCGGCGGGAAGCCTGCTCGACAATCCGGAACTCGACGGTGCTCTCGTATTCGTGTGGGCGGTGATCGGCGGGGTCATGTACGGCGCCGTTACGTACTGGTTTGGCGGTTTCGCGATCTACCTTGGCAGCCGTGGAGCGACCGCCAAGAAGCAAGCAAAACCCACGTATCAGCGCGCGCGCCACGTTGTGGCGTTTGCGGCGGCTCCGATCGCGCTCTCGCTCGTTGTCTGGCCGTTTCAGCTCGCGATCTACGGAACCGACACGTTTCAGAGCCGCGGAAGCGAATCGACAGGGGAACAGATCTTCTCGATCATCGGCACGTTGTTCGTTGTGTGGGCCGTCGGGCTACTGATCTACGGCATCCGTACAACGTACGCCTGGACGTGGATCCGCGCGATCGGCACGATGCTTCTCGGTGTGCTGGCGCTGCTGTGCATCACGGCGCCCTTCGTCTTCGTCTGAGCCGTTCCCGCTCTAGGCGCTGTTCGCGGTCTGCCCCTCGAGCGCAGTCTCGATCTCCGCGATCGTCGTAACCTGGCCGAAGCCGTATCGGAAGTCTTCGAGCGCACCCTCGTGCAGCTCAGGCGTAACTGCGGCCGTCGCGTCTTCTGGAACGATTGGGCGAATGTCGCGGAAGAAGGCATCGCGAACCGTGCTCTCGACGCAGATGTTCGTGGTCACGCCACAGACGATCAACGAGTCGACACCCTCGGCGCGTAGCTGCTCCTCAAGATCGGTGCCATAGAACGCTGAGTAGCGAGTCTTGTCAAGGACGGTTTCTCCCTCAGCGGGAGCGAGCTCGTCAACGACAGCGGCGTCCCAGCTATCGCGCACCAGACCGCCGGTCCCATTGATCTGAGGGAACACCTCCATGAGGAGGCCACCGTCGGAGTAGTCCTCATTGAGGGAGTAGCGGGTGTAGTAGACCGGAATCTCGTGCTTGCGAGCGGCTGCGAGGAGACGGCTGATCGGTCCGATCACCTCGGCGCTCGGCTCGTATGCGAGCCCGATCTTGGCCATGAATCCGTCTGGACTGCAGAAACCGTTCTGCATATCGATCACGATCAGGGCTGGGCGCTCTCCGAGGTTCATCGCTCCTCCAGTCTGCAAGTGGGCTGGGGAAGCCTAGAGGACACCGGATGCGCCGACGGCTCTCGAAGGCCGGTAGCGCGATCTACCGGGCTCGCTCAGCGTCGAATGAGCCATGCCCAACGTCTTGCTTCCTCATAGCGCCGCTCGGCGGCAAGCAGGTTGATGGAGGTTGCAATCGTCGGGTAGGCGTGAACGTACTCGGCGAGCTTTCCGAGGCTGCGGCCTTCGTGCACTGCCTGGCTGAGCTCCTGGATTACGTCACCGCCCGAGGCGGCGAGCACGTGTGCGCCGACGAGCTTGTCATTGGCCGAGACGCAGATGATTGCGCCGGTCGTCGAGCCGTCCGCGCGAGCGCGGTCGGATTCGTCGAGCCCAACGCGGTCGATCCTCACCTTGTCGCGGCCGTGCTGCTCGACCGCCTGCTCCCCGGTCAGACCGACACGTGCAAGCTCCGGGTCAGTAAACGTGCACCACGGAACGACATTTGTGTACTTCGCCTTGCCTGGGAAGAACATGTCGCGCACCGCGAGCGCACTTTCATATCCGGCCCAATGCGTGAACTGGAGGTTTCCCGCGACATCGCCGGTCGCGTAGATCGATCGAATGCTGGTGCGACGTCGATCGTCGGTGGTGATCCGTCCTCTGTCATGGACGATGCCGAGCTCGTCGAGTTCGGTGATGTTGACGTTGGGCGTGCGCCCTGTTGCGATGATCAGCTCTTCAGCGCGCCACTCAGTCGCTGAGCCGTCCGCAGTTCCCGTCACCACTTTGCTCGAGCTCTCACTCGAGATGCGTTCAGCGCGCGCTCCGACGGCGATGCGCACGCCTTCGCGCTCGAGGACTCCGGTCAGCATGTCCGACAGCTCGGGCTCCTCTCGGGCGAGGATCCGAGGGAGCGCCTCGAGTACCTGAACGTCTGCGCCGAGGCGATTCAGGCCCTGTGCGATCTCGACGGCGATCGGCCCGCCGCCCACGACCACGAAGCTGCTCGGTACCTCTTCGAGTTCGAAGATGTTCTCACTGGTCAGATAGCCCGTCGCTTCAAGGCCCTCGATCGGGGGCACCGCTGGTCGGCTCCCGCTGCAGAGCAGCACGAACTTCGTGTCGAGGGTGCGCGAACCGACGCGAACGGAGTGGGGCCCGGCGAGCTGCGCCTCGCCAAGCACGACCTCGACGCCAAGCTGCTCGTAGTGCTCGGCGTTGTCCTCGGCTGCGGCGATCTCGTGTTGAATCCGTCGAATGCGCTCCCAGACGGCGTTGCGGTCGATCTCTGGGTCGACCGCTGTGAGCCCGTAGGCGTCCGCGGTGCGCATCCTTTGCGCAACCTTCGCTGACGCGAGCAGGGCCTTGCTCGGCACGCAGCCCGTCCACAGGCAGTCGCCCCCGACTCGGTCGCGCTCGATCGCCGCGACACGGAGATTGAGGCTCGCGGCGAACTTGGCCGCCGTGAGGCCGCCCGAGCCCATGCCGATGATTGCAAGGTCGTAGTCGTGCGCCATCGCTTCTTACCTGAGATGCGCTAGGTCGCCGAAAGATGCTGCGTGGCTTCGAAGCGTCCTAGTTCGTCAGCCGGCATCGTGTACTCGTGCTCCGGCTGAGGATAGGCGCCGCTCTTGACCTCGGCGGTGTAGGCGGCAAGCGCTTGCGTGATGTCCTCGCCCGCCGTGGCGTACTGACGCACGAATCGCGGCCGTGGGCCGGTGCTGATTCCAACAGCGTCGTGGTACACGAGAACCTGGCCATCGCACTTCGCGCCCGCGCCGATTCCGATTGTGGGGATCGACACGGCCTGCGTGATTCGCTCAGCAACGATTGGAGGCACGGCTTCCAACACAATCATCGCTGCGCCGGCCGCTTCCAGCTCGAGCGCATCTCGCACGGCCTGGAGCGCCTCCTCCGCGGAGCGGGCCTGGGCGCGATAGCCGCCGAGCAGCGTTGCCGATTGGGGCGTTAGGCCCAGGTGCGCGCATACCGCAACCCCTGCGCCAACGATCGCACGCACGCGCGACACCGTTTGCCCGGCTCCCTCGATCTTGACCATGTCGACGCCTGCGTCTTTCGCCATTCGAATCGCGCTGCGCGTGGCCTCCTCATCGGACACCTGGTAAGAGCCGAACGGCAGGTCGGCAATAACGAGCGGTCGTTTCGCGCCCCGGACGGTCGCTTTCGCAAGCATCACGATCTCGTCGAGCGTGATCGGCACCGTCGAGTCGTGTCCCAACACGGTCATCGCTGCTGAGTCGCCAATAAGCACGACATCGACTCCGGCCGCATCGGCATGGCGGCCACTCGGATAGTCGTAGGCCGTGATCATCACGATCTTCTCGCCCTCAGACTTCATTCGAACAAGCTCTCGGAGCCCGACCTTCGAAGCCCCTTGGGGATGCTTGGTGTCGGGAGTCGTGCTCATGTCGATTCCTCCAGCCTCATGTTGTCGATTAGACGGGTTGTGCCAATGTGTAGCGCTGCGCAGAGCAGCCGATGACCGTGCGCGGTCATCTCTTCGACGTACTCGACCTCGAGCTGCGGATCGTCCGCGAGTACTGCCAGGGCCGCCTCTTTCGCATTCTGATGCGCAGCATGTGCGGCCAGGCCCGCGCGCAACGCCTGAGGAAGCACCTTCGCCCGGTCACGTTCGTCTGCTGAGAGCCGTGCGTTGCGTGAGCTCAGTGCGAGCCCGTCCGGTTCTCTGACGGTCTCGCCTAGACGCAACGTCACCTGCACATTGAGATCACTGATCATGCGTCCGACGACCGCCGTCTGCTGGGCGTCTTTCCACCCGAAGTACGCGCGATGTGGCGCGACGAGGTTGAAGAGTTTCAGGCAGACCGTGGCGACGCCACGAAAGTGTCCAGGGCGCATCTTTCCTTCGAGTCCCTTGGCCGTTTCGCTTGGCTCGACCCATGTTTCGAATCCGTCCGGGTACATGTCCTCTGCGTTTGGCGCGAAAACGACACCTGCGCCGGCGTCCGCAGCGAGCTCGGCGTCGCGTTCGAGCTGGCGAGGGTAGGCATCGAGGTCTCGTGTTTCAGAGAACTGGGTGGGATTCACGAAGATGCTGACAACAACGCGCGAGCATTCCGAGCGAGCCAATCGGATGAGTGACAGATGACCTTCATGCAACGATCCCATTGTTGGGACGAGCCCGGTGAGGTCGGCCAACGTCGGGCGTTCGAGAGCGGCGTTCAGCTCGATGGTTGAGGACACGATCTTCACTGCGCGAGCATCGATTCTGTTGCGTCGCTGAGCGTGCGGTACATGGCTACGAGCTCTGGTCGTCGCTCAGCGATCGCACCGATGTGACGCTCCACTGTGACTCGATCTCCTCGTACCTGAGGCCCAGTTGGCGCGAAGTCGTTCTCGATCACGCGCTGCATGAGCGGGACCAGAGCTGCCGGCGGAGCGTCGGCCGTTTCGAGCAGGTCAACAGCGAGTCGGTGAAGTGTCACGAGAAATGACGCCGCAACTGTTGCACCGGCGTGGTAGAGCGGTCGATCGGCGTCCGCCAGCTCGAAGGGGACGAGGCCCAGGTCGCGGGCGAGCTGGAAGCCAAGTGCACGTGAGTGATCTGACTCGGCGGTCACGGCTGCGAAGGCTCCGTCGAGCTGCTCGGGGCCGCCGCTTGCCTTCAGCGTCTGGAGGGGGTGCACGGCCAGGCGCTTGGTGTGGGGCGCCAGGGCGTCGAGACGAGTAGCGCCACTCACATGGCAGATCCAGGGGCCCACGGCAATCGATGCTGCCACGGTGCTGATCGCACTATCCGGAGTGCAGACGACGACCAGGTCGGCGTTGTCACACTCAATCTTGCGCGTGCACACGCGCACCGAGAATCGCTCGCCAAGGCGAGCGGCGATAGGCGTTCCGGCGCGTCCCGCACCAACCACGACAATGCTTTTGTACATCGCTCCAGTTCCTTCGGATACCGGGCAAGTCGCAGTGTAGTTGTCCAGGAGCGCGCGTCCGCGCAAGTGCGTAAACTGACGCCATGCCGATCTACGAATTTGTGTGTATGACCTGCGAGTCTCGGTTTGAAGAGCTCGTCTCGATGGACGCTACTGATCCGCCCTGCCCCGACTGTGGCGCGAGCAGGGTGGCACGGCAGTTGTCGGTATTCGCCGCCCACGGCGGTGTAGCGGACGCCGGTCCCGTGTTCAGCGGCGGTGGAGGTGGCGGCGGGTGCTGTGGCGGAGGCTGTGGCTGCGGCTGAGACCGCTGCAGAGCGGGCCAGTGGGCTAGCAGCGCTCGCCGATGCGACCTCGAGCTGCACGCTGTGCGCTCTTGCCGAGGGTCGTACTCAGGTCGTATTCGGAACAGGCGATCCAAACGCCAAGCTGATGTTCGTCGGTGAGGCACCGGGTTTCCACGAAGACAAACAGGGATATCCGTTCGTGGGTCAGGCGGGCAAGCTGCTCGACGAGCTGCTCGCTGGTATTGAGCTGACGCGCGACGATGTGTACATCGCCAACGTTCTCAAATGCCGGCCGCCTGGAAACCGCGATCCGCAACAGGTCGAGATCGAAGCGTGCGAGCAACACCTTTTCAAGCAGGTCGCGCTGATCGAGCCTCGCCTGATCGCGACGCTCGGGAATTTCGCTACGAAACTGCTCTCGGGCCGACCCGACGGGATAACGAAAGTGCACGGAGAACCGCGCGAATCAACTCTCGGTGGCCGAACCGTGACGCTTTATCCATTGTTCCATCCAGCCGCCGCCTTGTACACGCCCGCGATGATGAAGACACTCGAGGCAGACTTCGCTCGCATCCCGGGGCTCCTCGGCGCCGAGGGCACCGACAAGATCGGGCCAGCGATCGAGGTAGCGGCCGGTGAGCCGGAAGCCGGCGAAGCGATTCCTGCCGGCGTCGGAGTGCCCTCGCATGATCTCGCCGTGGACCCCGACGAGCAGCTCGACCTCTTCTAGTCGCGCACACCTCGGCGGCGCGCTCGCCGCGATTGCACTGCGTTGATTTCGACTAGGTCCGGGACTGGGTTATCTACTCTGCGTTCGTGTTGCGAGTTACGACAAGCTCTGCGGGCGGCACGGCGCAGCTGGGTGTCGCGTTGGCCGAGTGTCTCCGGGTAGGCGACGTCATCGGGGTTCGCGGCGAGCTGGGTGCTGGAAAGACGGTTTTCATTCGGGGGGCGTGCGAAGCACTGGGTGTTGAAGGGCGCGTCACGAGCCCAACCTTCACGATTGGACATCGCTATCTCGCCGACCCCGACGTGGCACACCTGGATCTCTATCGGTTCGAGAGCATGTCGCCCGGTGAATGGGCCGACATCGAGCCGCTGTTCGTCGACTCAATTGCGTTTGTCGAGTGGCCCGACGTGGGTGCCGAGTACCTACCTGCGCCCCGAGCCGTGGTGAACCTGCGGCACGTCGATCCGGAGCGGCGCGAAATCGAGATCACGACTGCCGATCAGCAGCTTGAACGCTCTCTCGCGGCCGCGATGGGCGACGCATCGTCGGCGGCGTAGTGACTCCAGCGCGACACCTTCTCGCTCTCGATACGGCTACCGATATCGCGTCGATCGGCGTCGTCGATGCGGCACGTGGCGAGGCTCTCGCTGAGCTAGAGACGTCACCGACATCCCTCCTCGCCTCGATTGATGAGCTGCTCAGCGCCTCGAAGCTGGAGAAGGACGAGCTGCAGGGAGTCGTCGTTGGTGTCGGACCGGGTCGCTATACGAGCCTTCGCATCGGCCTGGCGAGCGCCAGGGCCGTTGCGAGGACGCTCGAGATCCCGATTGCAGGTGTGTCGACACTCGACGCTCTCGCGGCGGGCTCGCCTGAGGCCGTGCCGCTCATCGACGCCCGCCGGGGTGAGGTGTTCACGCGCGTCGGCGAGCTTGTGTGTGCGCGGCCCGAGCAGGTGAGTGTCGAGGGCAGGCTCTGCGTCGGAGACGGGGCGATCGCCTATCGAGAAGAACTTGAAGCGCGGGGGGCGTGTATCCCTGGAGACGCCGACCCGCGTCATCGCGTCCGGCCAGCGTGTCTTGTCGTGTTGGCTGAATCTCACGAGGACTCGTTGCCGATCGAGCCCATCTACCTCCGTGTGCCCGACGCCGAGCGGACACGCAAGGAGTTTCCTCAGGCATGACCAGCACCGATGCCATCTCGGTCGCCGAGCTCGGGGTAGATCAGCTCGACGAGATCGAACGTATCGAACGCGATAGCTATCCGACGCCGTGGTCGCGCAAGATGTTCGCATCTGAGCTCGTCAAACGCTCGTCGATCTGCATCGGTGCGTTCCGCGGAGAATGCGCATCGACGCTGGTTGGATACCTCGTGACGTCTCGTTACGTCGACGCCTGGCACATCATGAATGTCGCGGTCGATCGGGGACATCGCAGGCAGGGCATTGCCGAGTTGCTGCTCGACGCGCTGTTTGCTCGGACGCAGGCAGACCCGCTTCGTGGATACACGCTCGAGGTGCGGGTCTCGAATGCCGGTGCGATCTACCTCTACCATGGCCTCGGCTTTACGCCGCGTGGCCGCCGTCGCGGCTACTACACGGACAACCGCGAAGACGCGTTGGTCATGTGGAGGGATCCGCCGAGGCCGGGTCAGGTGCTCGATGACTGAGCTAATTCTGGGTCTCGAGACGTCGTGCGACGAAACGGCAGCCGCGGTTATCTCGGACGGCGGAGCAATCCTGTCCAATGTCATCTCGTCGCAGGCGCAGATCCATGCGCGCTACGGAGGTGTCGTTCCCGAGGTCGCCTCACGACGACATCTCGAGCTTGTGGAGCCCGTCGTCGCCGACGCCCTTGAACAGGCCGGAGCTGCGCTCGAGGACGTCTCGGCCATCGGTGTCACTCAGGGCCCCGGACTGGTCGGCGCGTTGCTGGTTGGTCTCTCCTATGCGAAAGGGCTCTCATGGGCGAGCGGCGTGCCGCTCGTACCGGTCGACCATCTGCGTGGCCACGTGGCGTCGTTGTTCCTTGGCGAAGAGCCACTCGCGCCGCCGTTCCTCTGCCTGCTCGCGAGCGGCGGGCACACACTGCTGCTCGTGGTTCGCGACTACGACAGCCACGAAGTAATCGGTGGCACGCGTGACGACGCGGCTGGCGAAGCCTTCGACAAGGGCGCTCGGTTGCTCGGCCTCGGCTATCCAGGTGGGCCGGCCCTCGATCGCCTCGCTCGAACAGGTGATGCAACGGCATATCGCTTCCCGATCGCTCGAATGGAGGGCCTGGATTTCTCGTTCTCCGGCGTGAAGACAGCGTTGCTCTACGCAGTAAAAGACCTGGGCGATGCCGCGCTCGCCGAGCAGCGGGCCGATCTGGCGGCATCCTACGAGCGTGCAATCGTGCAGGCGCTGCTCCAGCGTATTGAGCAGGCTGCCGAGAGTATGTCTATGGAAACCGTTGCCGTTGTTGGCGGAGTAGCCGCAAATAGTGCCCTTCGAGCGGGGCTTTTGGCCCGCGGGGTGCGGGTGGCGCCGCTTGCGCTTTGCACCGATAACGGCGCCATGATCGCTTCAGCAGCGAGGTATGCACCAAAACTGCTGGAAACGGACTATCTTTCAATTGATGCCTATTCATCGCGCTAGGCTCCTGCGGAGAGCCGCCTACGCGCTGATTGCACTAGTCGCGGGAGCTGCGGCGATAGTGCCAGTCACCGGCTTGGGAGCATTTCGCAATGACGCCGAGCAATGGCGCTCGGCGATTCCCGACCGTCCGTTGCTGACTGCGAGCAAACGCGTGATCGTTGTGCTCGGGTTCCCATCGTTGGCGGACCGAACGCGAACCGCTTCGGACGCACCGTCCGCAGCGACGCAGCGTCAGTGGGTCGACGAAGCCGAGCAGAGCCAGCGGGCGCTCGTGCGGGAGCTCCGCGCCCAGGGCGTCAAGATCCAACGCGACAAGCGCTTCACCCGAACACTCAACGGATTTAGTGCAACCCTCGACGGCCAGGCTCTGGCAGCTCTCGATCGCTCCCCAGGCATCGTGGGCGTCTACCCGATCCGGGCTGTCTACCCAGCTTCGGTGACCGCCGACATCCTTGCGACGACCGATCCAGGCGCAGCTCTTGGCGTCGTTGGTCAGACCCCGAACGCCGCGCTCGATGGCGAGGGCGTAACGATCGCGTTGCTCGATACGGGCGTCGACCTCTTACATCCATTTCTCGCCGGCCGCGTACTACCCGGAATCGACGTGATCGATGGTGATGCGCGAGCGCAGGCTGCGCTCAACCCCGACGACGCGAGTGAAGTTGAGCGCCACGGAACGCGAATGGCCGGGCTGCTCGTGGGTGTCGACGGACCCGGGGGAGCGCGGGGCATCGCTCCTGGTGCTCGCGTGCTGCCGATCCGAGTGCTCGGATGGCAGCCGACAGGCACAGGAAAGCACGCGGTCTTCGGCTGGGCGGATCAACTGCTCGCGGGTCTTGAACTCGCCGTCGACCCGGATCAGGACGGCGCCACCAATGACGCGGTGCCCATCGCACTTACACCTCTCGTGGAACCCTTTGCAGCGTTTGCCGACAGCCCAGAAGCGCGTGCTGTCGGTGGCGCCGCCTCGCTAGGCACCCTCGTGGTTGCCGCGAGCGGCAACGATGGCCCGGCCGAAGCAGGGTCGGGAACTGTTGGCGCGCCGGCTAGCTCCCGCGCAGCGCTTGCCGTCGGGACAGCGGATGGACGTTCAGAACTTGGTCAAGCCACGGTCCGCATCTCGGTTGAAGGCGCTGTCGTATTCAACGGGGTCGTCGATCTGCTGAGCCGCGAGGGGCCTGACCGGACGACGACGCTGAGGTTGACAGCGCTCGAGGGTCCGAGTCTGGCCGATCCCGAGCGGAAGCGCGGCCAGCTGGCGACGGGTGAGCTGCTCACGGACTACTACGCAGTGGACGGCGTCAGTCGGGTCTCCGGTCGCGCTGTGCTGGTGCCAGCGGGCACGGGGTACCTAGGAAATGTTGCTCGCAATGCTCAGGCTGCCGGCGCCGCCGCGGTCGTCGTGTACAGCGATGGTTCACAGCCAGGGGCCATCGACCTTGCCGAAGATCGCGCTCTTCCTGTCGTAGGCCTGCCGCGCGACGCGGGGAGATCTGTGGCTAGTGCGATCGCTCGCGGCGAGGACGTGTCGGTGAGCCTCGAGCCAGCCGCGTCGATCGATGTCCTGAACGCGCCATCGGTCGCGCCCTTCTCATCGAGGGGTCTGAGCTTCGAAGGCGTTCCGCGACCAGACATTCTTGCTCCCGGCGTTGGCCTCGCGACGGCCGACGCGCGTCCCGGACCCGGCGCTGACGCTCTCTATGCGACCGTAACCGGATCGAGCGCCTCGGCGGCAGTGACCGCGGGAGCTGCAGCGCTTCTCGCGCAGGCGCGCCCAAAGCTCACCGCGAGCGAGCTGAAGGCGACGCTAGTTGGCAGCGCTGTCCCACTTACGTCGCTTTCGGCGCGGGCCATGACCAGTGGACAGGGAGGTGGCATGCTCGATATCACCCGCGCGCTCAAGGCGAATCTGGTTGTCGACCCACCGGTTGTCGCACTTGGCGCCCCGACTCGCGGAGGCTGGTCGTCAGAGGTGCTGCTCGAAGTAAGCAATCTCGGCTCGACTCCCTTGACAGTCTCGTTCGCCCTGATTCCTGACGGTCCAGACCCACTCCCACTGGAATTTCGAGTTGATCCGCCGTCGCTTGTGATTGACGGCGGAGCGAGGGAGAGTGTCCGACTGATCGTCTCGCTGGGCGACGACGACTCGACCTGGGAGGGCTGGATCTCTGGAACCATCCTGGTGCAACCAGTCGGCGAGCCCGCGGTTCGGGTTCCGTTTGCAACAGCATTCGCGGAGGATCCTCCCGCGCCACTTGTTGATGCTGCGCGACTGACCCCGGTTGACGAAACCAGAGCTGCCGAGGGCCTGCTCTCCGTTCTCTCGTTTCGGGTCGGATGGGTTGGCGAAGGGCCGGAGGGTCTCGCGATCGGGCCGGTCTCGCTTCTCGAGGTCGAGCTCTGGCGAGACACGGAGTTCATTGGCACCATTGCCCGGCTGCGCGACCTCTTGCCAGGCCGCTACGCCATCGGGCTGACCGGACGCGCGCCCGACGGATCACAACTCAAGCCCGGCCGCTACCAGCTGCAGTTCGTCGCTCGCCCAGCCGTCGCGGGATACGGCGACGTCGTCACGTTGCCCGGCCCAGCGTTCAGCGTGAACGCCGGCGGGGTTGAGGGTGAGTTCACGTGGGCTGGACGAAGCTTCGGTGTTGATGATCGCGACGCTTTCGAGGAGTGGCTCCTCGAGCGAGGCAGTAGCTACAAGACCTGGCGAGCAGGACACGGCGGGGCAGCATGCGAGACGTTCGGCGACTGCTAGGCGCAGCATTGACCCTGGAATCGAACACGAGAGAGCAGGCGCAGGTCGTTCTCTACAGCAGCGGCGGCTGACACCTCTGCGAGAGCGCGAGGCGCGTGCTCGAATCGGTTCGCGAAGAGATCCCTTTCGCACTTGAGGAGGTGCCGATCGACGACGATCCGGCGCTTGAAGCTACCCACCGGGAGCGGATTCCTGTTGTCACGATCGATGGCGACGTAGCTTTCAGCCTGTTCGTGCATCCCGACTCGTTGAGACGCCGCCTTTCGGCGCGCTGAGGGTATCCTCAGCCGCATTGTGTCAATCGGCACGCGCTATAACGAGTACGCCGCTGGTACGCCCACGGAAAGGCTCTCCGTTGGCGTTGCCGCACGGCTGAGTCGCTACCTGCAAGTTCTCACGCAGGCGAGCAAGATGGGTCGCGACCGCATCTCCTCACAGGAGATCGCCGAGTTCACGAACGTGAACGCCACGCAGATCCGCCGCGATCTTTCTGGGTTCGGCAAGTTCGGCAAACGTGGTGTCGGATACGACGTATCACTGCTGATCGGGGAGATTCGCAAGATCCTGCGCACCCAGGGTCAATACAACATCGCCCTGTTCGGAGCGGGTCGCCTTGGGCAGGCCGTTGCGAGCTCGGCGGTATTTGCCGACCATGGCTTTACGGTCGCCGCGGTCTTCGACGTCGACCCCGCGAGAATCGGCGAGCCCATCGGGTCGACTCGCGTGAGCCCCTATGGCGAGCTAGCGCCCCTGGTCGAGGAGCACAGCATCACGATCGCCGTGCTGGCAGTGCCAGCTCTGGCGGCCCAGCGCGTTGCAGACGACGTGGTCGCCTGCGGTATTCGCATCATGTTCAACTATTCGGAAGCCCTGATTCAGGCGCCGGCTGATGTGACCGTTCACACTTCGAATCCTGCGGCCGAGCTACTGCACGCGCTCTACTTCTCGCTGGCCTAGCCGCCTTCGGTGACGCGGACAACCACGGAGCCCGCCGGGAAGTCTGTGAGCGCCTCCGCGGTGGCATCGGCGGCCTCCGGGGCGACTTCGACAGCGCCGTCGGGCGCAATCGATGATTCGATCTCCATCGATGCGAGGAACGCGATCACATCATTGGCTGGGCCCATGACCGAGGCAATCGATACATCGTCTTCCGGCACGGCCGGCGAAGGCGCAGGTTCCTCTGCGGGGGCCGGCGCGGGTTCGGCCGCGGATGCGTCCTCAGACGCCGCCTCTTCGGTCGGAGCGGACGCTGCCTCGGCCGGTGCTCCGTCCGAGAACAGTTCGGCGGAGTCTGGTTCGGCTAGAGCGGATTCCGGAGCAGCTTCGTTCGCCGCCTGGGCGCTCCCTTGCAGGGTACGACTCTCGCCATCCGCGGGCGCCGGTGCGGCGGCCTCCGCCGCGGCCTCTTGTGCAGGCGCAGCGGATTCGCTCGTATCGCTATCGCCTCCATTGCTCGCTATCACGATGATCACGACGACCCCGGCAACCGCGGCTACTGGCGCCAGCACTGTAAGCCAGCGGCGCCACGCGACTACTCCGCGGGTCTCGCGCTTCTCCTGGGGGCCGAGTGCGTCGATGGTCGCGCCGAGCCGCTCTGCCGGAAGATCGAAGCGCTGCGAGCTCTGCAGGGACGCGGCTCCCGACTGGGCGAGCGTGAGCAGCGAACGGCATTCATCGCAGTGCGCGATGTGGCCGTCCGCACGGATACGGTCGCCGTCGTCAAGCTCGCCGTTCGCGTACTCGAACAGCTCGATGTCGTTGAGGTGTGTGTCTTCCATCACAGGTTGGACTCCGGCCCGGCGCCGCTGGTTCCGAGCAGACGTGCGAGCTCGGCGCGACCCCGAAATATTCTTGACTTCACAGTACCCTCGGCGACACCGAGAATCCCCGCAATCTCGCGGTAGGACAGGCCCGACACGTCAGACATCAGCACGGCCGCGCGGTACGTTTCGTCGAGCTCATTCAAGGCTGATTGCAAGGCACTACTCAACTCGCTCGCCAGCAACGCGTCGCGTGGATCGGCGGTCTCGGGGACGTCGTCAAGGGGTGAGCCGCCGCCACGTGCGCGCTTGCTCCGCTGGTCGTGGATGGCGTTGAGTTGGATGCGATAGATCCAGGTCGAAAAACTCGCCTCGGCTCGAAACCGGGGGAGTGCCCGCCACGCTCGAATCAGCGCTTCCTGCACCGCGTCCTCGGCGTCGGAGGCCGATCCCAGCTCGCGGACCGCGAGCGTGTAGAGCCGTTGCTGCTCGTGCTCGATGAGCTCCGCGAACGCGTGCTTATCGCCTGACTGTGCGCGTTTGACGAGCTTCGACTCGTTCTCCACGGGTAGTGATTCTCTCCAGCTAACGGGGTTTCCTCGTCTAGGTCCCCCCGGATGTCCTGCTCTCGGGGCAGGATATCGGTGTGCGCATTCTGATCTGGCACGGCTATCTACTCGGCGGCACGGGCTCGAATGTCTACACGCGCTCGCTCGCTCGAGCCTTTTCTGGTCTCGGGCACGACGTTGTCGTCGTGTGCCAGGACCCTCGTCCCGAGGAGCACGATGTGGGGACGGCGACCGTCGTGCGCCCAGATATCGGCCCGGTCCTCCCGGTCTTCGTGCGTGACAGCTACGAGGGCTTCGACGTGAAACTGCTCGGCGAGACGACGTGGGCGGAGCGACAGCGAGTCGTCGAGGCCAACGCAGCGACGATGCGCGAGCTCCTTCCTGTCGACTACACGCTGACGAATCACGTGTTGCTCGGGGCTCCGGTCGGCGTCGACTTCGGTGCGCCATTCGCGGTCAAGGTTCACGGCAGCGAACTCGAGTACGCGATCCGAGGCAATCCCGAGCTCGTACGTTGGGCCAAGGTCTCGCTCGCCGGTGCGCGCGAGGTGTACGTCGGCAGCGAGCATGTGAGGCAGGCGCTCAGCGAAACGCTCGGGCCGGGGCCGCATCTTCGAAGAGTCAGAGAGGTGCCCCCGGGCGTCGACGCAGAGCTCTTTCGTCCACGCCCGCGCGATGAGGCACTGCGCGAGCTGATCGCGCAGGCTGAGTTGGACACGGGCGGGAGTGCCGCACACGAGCGGCTGCCCGACCCAGGCAACGCAGCGCGGATTCGTGCGTTCTTCGCGGACGAAAAGCCGACGATCGGCTACGTCGGGAAGCTCAGCGTCGAGAAAGGCGTCCACCTGCTCGTCGAGGCCGCGCACGCTCTCAACGTGCGCGTCGTGATCGTCGGGTTTGGCGAAGCGCGAGCCGATCTCGAGAAACAGGCTGAGGGCCTTGACGTTCTGTTCACCGGCGCGCTTGAACACCGCCACATCGCGGCGCTGTGGCCACTTTGCGACGTAGCCGTCGTTCCGTCGATCTTCCCCGAGGCGTTTGGCATGGTGGCTGCGGAGGCGGCTGCCAGTGGCACACCACCGCTCGTGGCGCGGCACTCAGGGCTTGCGAGTGTCGCGGGCGCGCTCGAAGCTGCCTACCCGGAGTGGGGAGGCACGCTCGCGTCGTTCGAGAACGAGGATGTCGCAGATCTGACGAGGGGGCTCGGGGCGCTACTCGAACTCTCAGAGGCCGATCGTCTAGAGCTTGGCCGCTCGGCTCGCTCCGTCGCGAGTGAGCTGTGGAGCTGGCCGGGCATTGCGACGCAGTTGATTCGTGGAGTGCCAACCCTTCAGTAGTTGAGCGAGAGCCAAAAGCGCGAGCGCTTTAGGCTCGAAATAGGGTGGTCCGACGTGCTACCGTCGTCGCGTGGGAGACGCGCAGACGCTCACTGCCGACGAGCAGCTGCGCCTTGCTTACGAGCAGTTCGAGACCGGCCGCGACTTCACCCTGGCTGTCGAAGAGGAGTTCGCGCTGCTCGATCCGGCCACGCTTGGCATGGTCAATCGTTTCGAGGATCTTCATGCCGCATCGCTGAAGACGCCGCTTGGTGAGCACGTCGCGGGAGAGCTCATCGCGTCTGAGATCGAGGTAAAGACCGGCCGCTGCGAATCGTTTGCCGAAGCGGCTGCGAACCTCGCGACACGCCGAGCTCAGCTGCTCGAGCTCGCCGATTCTTTTGACATTGCGCTCGGTGCGACCGGTACCCATCCGTGGAGTCCGTGGCAGGAGCAACGCATCATCGACACGCCGCATTACCGTCGCAACGACGAGATCCTGCGCTACGTCGTGTGGCGAAACAACAGTTTCGGACTCCACGTGCACGTGGGTATTCGTGGGGCGGATCGCGCCGTTGCTGTTTGCAATGCGTTGCGCGGGTTCATGCCGGAACTTCTCGCGCTATCGGCGTCCTCGCCTTTTGTCGAGGACTGCTTCACGCATCTTCACTCGGTCCGCTCGCAGGTCTTCACGAGGATGTTTCCGCGCTCTGGCATTCCTGACACGTTCGCCGACTGGGCCGACTACGAGAAGTTCATCGGCTACCTCTACAAAACGGGCAGCGTCACCGAACACACACAGCTTTGGTGGAGCGTTCGTCTCCACCTGCAGTTTCCGACGGTCGAGATTCGAATCTGCGACGGGCAGCCAGAGCTCGCGGAGGCGAGATCGGTGAGCGCGCTCTGTTATGCGCTGACGGCGCGGATTGCTCGTGCGCTCGACGAAGGAGAACCGGTCCCGGTGCTTCGTCAGCGGCTGATCGAGGAGAACTTCTGGCGGGCGATTCGCAACGGCCTCTCGGGCGACTTCCTCGATCTGAATCAGACAGAGAGTTTGCGCATCCGCTCCGCGCGACATGCGCTCGAGGAGCTCATCGAGTGGGTAATGCCGGTCGCAGAAGAGCTCGGCGTGGCCTCATATCTTGATATACCCGCGGCGAACGCCGCAGAACGCCAGATCGCGCGTTTCGAAGAGGGCGCGGATCTTCGTGAAATCTACGCTGAACAGGTCGCGCGAACGCGCGACGTTGCACTGGAGGCAAGTCATGGCTGACGCCGAGACAGAAGAGTTCGAAAAGCAGCTCGAGGAGCAGCTGAAGTCACTGCGCATTCAGGACGTGTTGGTTCAGTCGCTCGTGACGGTCTCGGCGATCGGCTTTCGTCGACTGGGACTGACGGACGACAGCCGCGAAGAGCGTGACCTGGCGCAGTCGCAGTTGGCGATCGAGACGATGGAGGCACTTGCTCCCGTTCTCGAAGGCTTCCTGCCGCCGCAGCTCTCGAGTGATTTCAAGGGTTCGGTCTCGCATCTCAAGATCGCCTACGGTCGCGCGGTTGCCGAAGGCCAGAGCTCAGGCGACGCCAGCGGCGAGGCCGCTGCACCGTCGACTGAATCGGGCGAGTCGACTCAATCCGACGAGCCGGCGGAAGGCGCCGAGCCGGCGGACAGCGTCGAGGCTGCCGAGCCGATCCACAGCGAGAAGCCTGAGGTGCCGACGGGCGGCGCGGGCAGTGATGGCGCGGAGAGCGACGACGGGGCAGAGGACTCCTCTAGCGCGTAGTAGCCGACGCGCCTGCGCGGCGTCAGGCGAGGGTGGACCGGGCCGCGATCATGCGGCTATTTGCTTCGTCGACGAGATTCCAGAGTTCCGGTCCGCTCCAGTCTTCGGCGTGGGAGACGCCAAGCGTCAGTGAGAGCAGGCCACCGTCGCGATGTTCGTTGCGCTGGTCGAACTTTCGCCCGAGTCTCGCTGCGACTGTTTCTGGTGGCGGCGAGCGGTCGGTGAGCGCGACGCAGAACTCATCACCACCGATTCGAGCTGCGATGTCTGTGGTGCGTATGCAGGCCAGGATCACGCGTGCGGTCTCGCGCAGCGTGTCGTCGCCGTGGCTATGTCCGAATCCGTAGTTGATCTGCTCGAGGCTGTCGATGTCGAGGAGCAGAAGCGTGAATGGTGAGCCGAGCCGTTCAGCCGCTTCGAGTGCGCGTCCGCCGAGTTCGTCGAGGCCGCGGCGGTTGAGCAGGCCGGTGAGAGGGTCGATGTTGGCGAGACGGTCGAGCTCCACTCGTCGCCCGTTGCGTGCGACGGCGCGGCGGGCGGCCTTGAGAACGGCGTCGGTGCCAAGCTGAACTCGCGGAACGTACTCGTGCGCGCCGGCGTCGACGGCTTTGAGCCCGATTGCGGGGTCTCCCGAATCGCCAATCACCACGATGGCCGACTCCTGAGCAGTGTCGAGTAGATCCCCGAGCGTGGCGGTGTTCGGTCCTGCGGCCGAGGAAACGTCGAGAGCGATAGCGTCAAAGTGTCGCTGGCGGACGGCGTTCAGACCCGCTGCGAGGTCTTCAACGATCTCGACTTCGAACTCCCCGGAGGTGCTGAGCCTCTCATCAAGGAGGAGTCGATCGACAGGATCGTTCGAGATCGCGAGCGCACGGCCGATCGACATCGGCACGGATACGCCGTGTGGCCTGGTCGTGGACGACGACGTAGCCGCCCTCTCGCCGCGCGACGCGAAGCTGTTGCGGCGACGTGCGACCGTGCCGCGAAGTCCAGAGAGTCGATTGTGTGCTGCGGTGCGCGAGCGTTCCATCTCCCCCCTTTGTCGAGTTCTGGAGACGTGGCTCGTGCATCGGCACCAAAACGGGGGAGGCGAATCCCCCTTTTGGGTGACGGCCAGGAGATGGGTTTCCTGCTCGCGACCTACCGATTTGCCGCAGGCCGTGGCGCTGGGCCGTTCTAAAGAGTCGCGGCTGCTTCGTCGCGCGCCTGCAGACACGCTTCTTCATAGCGCGCCGGCACGAGCCCGCAGAGTTTGTTGGCGTTCTCGAGACCGTGGTCGTTGAACACCGCGTTTTTCACGGCGCCCTGGAAGCATTGGTCTTGAAGCTCGGGGTCTCCCAGCCCGCAGAGCTCGACGACCTTCTCGGATTCTCGGTGGCTGTTGCCGCTGATATCGCGTCCCATGCTGCGGTAGCAGGTGTCGACGTAGCCTTCATCGGCCTCGGTCTCGCAGAGCTCGAAGCCCTTGGCGTAGTCGTAGTCGACCGTCCTCAGGGCGTACGAAGTTTGCATCAAGTAACAGGTCTTCTTGTACTGCTCGTCCACAGCTGTGCACGGGTACATGGGCTCATCTGGGCGAAGCTCGCGGCTCTGGTGCGATGCGCCGTCGACGACGATGTTCTGCATGAACACGCCGCTATGGCACGACTTCTGTTCCCAACTGCCCTCCAGCGCGTCGCATACGACCAGAGCTTCGAACACGCCATTGTCGAATCGCCACGAGACGCCATGTCCGAGGCCGTGAACACAGTTGTAGTAGTCGAATGAATAGGGCTGATCTGGGTCCTGCTTGCAGATCCCGATGATCGCCTTGTCGAGCTCCTCGATCGAGTACTCGAACATCACGCCTTCGAGAATTCCGTGTGTGAAGCCGCTCCAGCAGGTGCCGTCCTCGTAGACCACGGCGTCCTGGAAGGAGCCATAGCGCTCCATGGCCGCGCGACCGATCGAGTGTGTGAGCGGGTGGCATTCGGCGCGCACGAACGAGTCGTTCGCCGCGAGGTCCGCGAGCTCCACCAGCGCCTCGGACGCACTCTGCGTATTGAGAACGTCAACGAGATACGTCGAGTAACAGTCGTAGTCCCGCTGAATGCTGTTGATGCAGTCGGCATCGAACGTCTTGCCCTCGCTCGAAGGGCTTTGAAGTGCCGTCGCGGCCGCATCCTCGGCGACGCCATCAGTGCTCACCGAGGATGACGCAGCTTCAGACGCGACGGTCTCAGTCGCGTCCTTGTCGTCGCCAACGGCGAGCGTGAATACGAGGACCAGAGCGACTGCCAATCCAGCCGCAAGGCCCAATGTGAGCAAGAGCCGACTGCGCATGGGGTGTAATTATGTCAGCAACCCGCCAAGGGTCGCCCCCTTGTGCGTGATGACGCCCTTGGGCCGCACATGCAGCGTGTCCGTGCGTTGTGGTACAAATCTCGCCTGCGCCTGAGCTGCCGGAAACGTGAAGGCATGCGCGCATCGGGAGCGAATACGCTCAAGTCGTGAAGTGAAGAGCGAAAGCTTTGAGAGGAGCCTTAGCCGATGTTTTTTGAAGACCACAGCGTCATGTTCGCGCTGATCTGCGCTGGCATAGGCGTCGGTTACGGCTTATACCTCACATTCTGGCTGCTCCGTCAGCCACCGGGCGGCGAGCGGATCCAGGAGATCGGTCGCGCAAGTCAGGAAGGCGCGGCCGCGTATCTGAAGCGGCAGTACATCACGATTGCGATCGTCGCGATCATCCCGTTCCTCCTGCTCGGCTTCTACAACCAGCTTGGCTGGGGCACCGCTATTGGCTTCCTTGTCGGCGCGATTCTCTCTGCAGCCGCTGGATTCATTGGCATGAACGTGGCCGTTCGCTCGAACACGCGTACGGCCGCGGCCGCTCAAGACGGTCTTCCGCCGGCGCTGAACGTTGCGTTCAAGGCCGGTTCGGTGACGGGCTTGCTCGTGGTCGGTCTCGGCCTGATGGGCGTTGCCGGCTACTACTGGATTCTCACCGCGGGCTTCGGCAACTCGGCCGAGTCAGCCGTCGACGACCTGATCGGACTCGCCTTCGGTGGTTCGCTCATCTCTGTATTTGCCCGACTCGGCGGCGGTATTTTCACGAAGGCAGCAGATGTGGGCGCCGACCTCGTCGGCAAGCTCGAAGCGGGGATCCCCGAAGACGATCCGCGCAACCCGGCCGTTATCGCAGACAACGTTGGTGACAACGTTGGTGACTGCGCCGGTATGGCCGCCGACCTCTTCGAGACCTATGCAGTGACGGCCGTGGCCGTGATGCTCTTAGGCACGCAGTTCAACTCACCCGAGCTGTTCCTGTATCCGCTGTCGATCGGCGGTGTCTCGATCCTCGCCTCTGTGATCGGAACGCTCTTCGCACGCGTCAAAGACGATCAGTCCTCGGTAATGGCTGCCTTGTACAGGGCAGTTGCCGTCGCAACGGGGCTCTCAGCCCTTGGCTTTATTCCTGTCACGCTTGCGTTCGACTCGCCGGACGGGCCCTTTACGTTCTGGCAGCTCTACGGCGCCGCGCTTGTTGGTCTGGTCGTCACGTTCTTGCTTGTCGGCCTCACTGAGTTCTACACAGGCACCAGGTGGCGGCCCGTCAGACGAATCGCGAAGGCATCAGAGACCAGCCATGCAACAAACATCATCTCCGGGCTTGCAGTTGGCATGGAGGCGACGGTCGCTCCGGTGATCGTCATTGCAATTGGTCTGGTGGCCGCATTCGAGATAACTGGGAACCTGTACGGCGTAGGCGTCGCCGTCATGGCACAGCTTTCGATGACTGGCCTCATTGTGGCCCTCGACGCCTATGGACCGGTAACGGATAATGCGGGTGGGATCGCCGAGATGGCCGACCTGCCTGAGGAAGTACGTGCGATCACGGATCCTCTTGACGCCGTCGGAAACACGACGAAAGCCGTCACGAAGGGCTATGCGATTGGATCTGCTGGTCTCGCAGCGATCGTGCTGTTCGACGAATACGTTCGTGGGCTCGCAGAGGAGGGTCTCGAAACTGTATTCAGCCTCAGCGACCCGTGGGTCATCGCTGGACTATTTATCGGTGGTCTGATGCCGTTCTTGTTTGCGGCGCTTGCTATGAATGCAGTCGGCATCGCGGCCGCCCAGGTCGTGGAAGAGGTGCGCCGGCAGTTCCGTGAAATGCCCGGGATCATGGATGGCAGTCAACGTCCCGACTACAGCAGAGCGGTTTCGATCGTGACGGCGTCGGCACTCAAGCTGATGCTTCTTCCCGCAGCGATTCCGATCGCCGTCCCGATCATCGTCGGTGTCATCAACGAGCGCGCACTCGGTGGGCTCCTGATCGGCACGATCGTCACAGGCATCTTCCTCGCGATCGCGATGACGGCCGGTGGTGGAGCGTGGGACAACGCGAAGAAGTTGATCGAGGACGGGGCATACGGTGGCAAGGGCTCCGAGGCACACAACGCCTCGATAACCGGAGACACTGTGGGTGATCCATACAAGGACACCGCCGGGCCCGCGATCAACCCGATGATCAAGATCGCGAACCTCGTGGCAATCCTGATCATTCCGATCGTCGTTTCGATCCACACCTAAGCCGACAGGTCAAGCAGAGAAAACCGAGTTGCCGGTACTACTGACCGGCGCTGAACGCGTCCGCTGGTCGCTAACGGACGTTCTCGGCGCGCTCCCGCGCGCCGAGGGCCGCACAGACAGCGGCGGCGCATTCGATGAATGCGTCGGCGGCCGGTGCGCGGTAGCGCTCGCTGTGGCGCGCGAT
>JAUXJK010000088.1 GCA_030624785.1 Actinomycetes bacterium | reverse complement strand
GGCTCACAGGCCAACATGGCGGCCTATTTCGCTCTTCTCGAGCCTGGCGACACCATCCTGGCGATGCGTCTCGATCACGGAGGCCATCTCACCCACGGCCACCCGGTGAACTTTTCCGGTCGCCTCTACACGATCGTGAGCTACGGAGTCGATCGAGACACGAGCAGAATTGACTTCGACGAGGTGCGACGACTTGCGCACGAGCACAAGCCGCGAATGATCGTGTGTGGCGCATCGGCATATCCCCGAACAATTGACGCCGCCGAGTTTCGAACTATCGCGGACGAGGTCGATGCGCTCTTGCTGTGTGACATGGCGCACTTCGCGGGTCTCGTTGCGGCGGGTCTGCACCCGAACCCGGTTCCACACTGCGATGTCGTGACGTCCACAACCCACAAGACGCTTGCCGGCCCGCGATCGGGGTTCATCCTTTGCCGCTCAGAGCACGCGAATGCCATTGACAAAGCCGTGTTTCCCGAGATGCAGGGCGGGCCGCTCATGCATACGATCGCCGCAAAGGCCACCTGCTTTGAAGTAGCGATGACCGAGGCATTTCGTGAGTATCAATCCCGGGTGAGAGCGAATGCCGACGCGCTAGCGACCGGACTGATGGGCGGAGGGCTCTCTGTCCTGTCGGAGGGCACGGACAATCATCTCGTTCAGCTCGATCTACGCACGAGTCAGTGGAGCGGGCGGGATGCCGAAGAGCGTCTTCATGATGTCGCGGTAACCGTGAATCGCAACACGGTGCCCTTCGATGAGCGACCACCTGCGATCGCCTCGGGGGTACGACTCGGCACGCCAGCGGTGACCATGCGGGGGTTCGACGTCCCGGACGTCAGGGAGGTCGCTTCGATCATTGTCGACGCGCTCGATCCTGGCGCCGATCTACCCGAGGTGCGAAAACGCTCGCTCGCGCTATGCGCTGCGCGCCCTCTCTATACCGGGCGGCAAGGTCACACTCGGCTCGACGCCGACACTGGCTGGGCGCGGCAGACAGATGCGAACAACCTCATCGTCGCCGACCATCCACTCGTGAGACACAAGCTCGGCCTGCTCAGAGACGTCACGGCCACAACGCAGATGTTCAGGCAGCTCGTCAATGAACTGACGCTACTTCTGACGTATGAGGCGACGAAGGATCTTGCGACGGAGGTCGTCGAGATCGACACACCGCTCGAGCGCATACCCTCAGAGCGAATATCGGGCAAGAAGGTCGCTGTTTGTCCCATTCTTCGCGCCGGTGTCGGAATGCTCGACGCAGTGCTTTCGCTCATCCCGGGCGCGCGCGTTGGATATATCGGCCTGTATCGCGATGAGGAGACGTTGCAGCCGGTCGAGTACTTCCTCAAGCTTCCGCAGGACATTGCAGCCCGAGACGTGATCTTGCTCGATCCGATGCTCGCTACGGGCAACTCCACGGCCGCAGCGATCGAGCGAGTGAAGAATGCAGGGGCCACGTCTGTGCGGCTCATCGCGATCATCGCGGCGCCGGAAGGGGTCGCCCGAATCCACCAGGTCCATCCGGACGTTCAGATCGTCGTCGCGGCTGTCGATCGGGAGCTCAACGAGAACGGTTTCATTGTCCCCGGGCTCGGTGACGCGGGCGATCGTCTTTACGGCACCAAGTAGCTACGTCTCGAAGTTCAGCTGTACTCTCGGCCGGCGCGGATGCGAACCTAGAGAAAGGCGAACGAGCCCACCGTAGTTCAGATCAGCCAGAATGCTGTTTGGTAGCTATCGTCGCGCCCGCCGCTGACCAATGCTGAATCGCTTCCTCGAGCACAAGGAAATTCTCTGGGGATTCCTCGTCGCAGGCGCGTGCGTTCTCGCGCTTTCACCTGCCGCGGAGGCCGCTGCTCGCGCTCTGGGAGTAGTCGATCGACCTGATTCACGGCGCCATACCCATGGTCGGCCTGTGCCATTGCTCGGTGGTCTCGCTCTGCTGCTCGCGATCCTCGTGCCATCTCTCGCATTCCTCGATCTCGACAATCGCTATCGCGGGATTCTGATCGGTGCGGTTATCGCTGCCGGGGTCGGTCTGGTCGACGATCTTCGGGGTCTTCGTTGGTGGGTGAAACTCGGTGGCCAGCTTGGCGCAGCCAGTGTTGCCGTGGGATTCGGAATCACGCTCGATCGGTTCACATTCCCATTTATCGGCGTTCACACGCTGCCCGAGGGGCTCGCCATTGTGCTGACGCTCGTATGGATCGTTGCACTCATGAACATGGTCAACTTCCTCGACGGATTGGACGGTCTCGCCGCCGGGATCTGCGGCATCGCAGCCGCGACGTTCGCGGTGATCGCGCTCTCGTTGGGGAAACCCGAAGCCGCGATCCTGTCGGCGATCGTGGCGGGTGCCTGTTTTGCGTTCCTTCGTAGCAACTTCTATCCGGCACGCATCTTCATGGGCGATTCCGGCGCCTTACTCCTCGGGTTTGTGCTGGCGGCCGTTTCGGTGCAGGGACTGCTGAAGACCGCTGCGACGGTCGCCTTGTTCTTCCCGTTGATCGTGCTCGCAATACCGATTCTCGATACATCGTTTGTTGTCGCGAAGCGGCTGAAGTACGGCAAACCGATTTATGCCGCGGATCAATGGCACCTTCATCACCGGTTCGAAAATCTCGGATTCTCTCAGCGACGCACTGTGTCCTACCTCTGGGCATGGTGCGCTTTGCTTGCGGGTGCCGCTCTCGCGACGCGTTTCGTGCCGTTTCGGGCTCATGGAGAATGGAATCTCTGGCCCACCGTTGCTGTCGGGCTGATCGCCTTCGTTGCACTCTTGGCGTCGGTCTACATCATCGCTCTACTCGAGATCGTCAAGCTAGGACGTCTCCGCGCGTGGGCAACCTGGAGGCGCGAGTCTGATCGCCGAAAGCTCAAGCGCAGCGCGTGAGCCACGCCATCGGAGACGACACCTTTCTTGCCCGGCACCGCGACCTCCCTTTGGAGACCTGCACAAAGTCGACGCCGCAGCGGTTGATTTCGCACCAACGCTTGCGTTTTACGCTGTCACGAAGTCCCGCCCGACTGGTAAGCTGCCGCCGGCTCGATGACCGGTGCGATAGACGTGTCTCAACCCTCTGAATTTCACCCGCTCGGTGCGGGAGCGCTTCTTGCAACCGTCGTATTGATCTGCATCGGCATTGGAGCCCTCATCGGGGCAGCGTTCGGGTCGGTCGGCATCGGCATCGCCGCAGGAGCCATGGCCGGAGTGCCCGCAAGTGTGGCCGCCGTCATCTTTCGCTATCGAGACGGCGTCTGAGATGGCGATGATGTCGCCAAGACCGATGCACGACCGGCGTATGCCCATGGTTCTCGCTGGCCTGATCGTCGTACTCGCGCTTCCCATATTTCTCATCGCTGGCTGGCCCATCGAAGGCTGGGCCCTCGGGGCCGTCCTCTGGGGCGGTGCGCAGGCTTTCGGGCTGATCCTCAGCAAGGCCGGAATCGGCTCACCCAATATGCGCGGCTCGGGAATCGTGGCCTTCGGCATGTTCGGTCGAGGCATCATCCTGATGGTGATACTGATCGTCGTTGCGAGCTTCGATCCGAATCTCGCACTGGCTGGCGCGCTGGTCTACGCCATCGCCTACAGCGCTGAGCTGGCACTCGGTATGTCGATGTACTTCTCGGGCGAGCCCAAGCAGATCAGCGGCGAGTCCAAACAGTGAGCTTCATTCTCGGAAGAGGAGAGTTCGAGCCCCAGCACGAGTTTGTCCTGCCGCCATGGATCAACCTCGACTTTGGGTGGATCGACCTTTCGGTCAACAAGGCTGTTGTGTACCTGCTTGTTGGTGCTGCCATCACGATCCTTCTCGGGATCTGGACGATGAGATTCGGGCTCTCACTGCGCCCCAGCAAGCGCCAGACCACTGGGGAGTCGATCTACGAGCTCGTCTATACCCAGATGGCTGAGTCGAGCCTGCCTCACATGAAGGCGATCAGGACATGGTTTCCTTACATTGCTGCACTTTTCCTCTTCATCTGGGTCGTGAACATGATCGGATTTATCCCGCTACCGATCTCAGATGAGCATTTCACTATCGCGGGCGTGGAGCTCCCTACGTGGGGTATCTACGCTGCAACCGCAAACCTGAGCGTCGCTCTCTCACTGGCGTTGATGACCTTTTTCGTGACCCACGTCGAAGGCGTTCGCTACAACGGCACGAGAAAGTACGTGAAGAGCTGGATTCCGGCCGGCGTGCCGAAGTTTCTCGTCGGACCGATATTTGTGCTCGAGCTCATCTCACAGTTCATGCGCCTGATCTCGCTTTCAGTGCGCCTTTTCGCCAACATGCTGGCAGGCCATATGCTGATCCTGGTCTTCATCGGACTCATCTTCATCTTCGAAACCGCGGCGCTCGCCATCATCGCGGTGCCCGTAGCGACAATCATCTACATCTTCGAGGTGGCTATCGTGGTCACCATTCAGGCATTCGTCTTCGCGCTGCTGACCGCGATCTATCTCGGTGGCGCAATAGAACCGGATCATTAACGAGTACGGAGGAGGAGAAGACTTGTCAACCCTGACAACCGTGTTGGCTCAAACAACGGAGATCGAACTCAAGAGCGAGGATCTCAAGAGTCTCGGCACCGCGATCGCGTTCGGCCTCGGTGTCGGGCTCGGCGCAGCAGGCGCTGGTATCGGCATCGGATACATTTTCGGCTCGATGATTCAGGCCGTTGCGCGGCAACCAGAGCTCCGCAGTGAGCTCACCGGTATCCAGTGGCTCGGATTCGCTCTGACAGAGGCCGTGGTGTTCTACGGGCTCCTCGGAGGCCTGCTTGCGTTCGTGCTCGCTTAGCCGATGATGGACGCACTGCTCAGCGCCACGCTGCTTGCCGAAGGGGCGAGTGAAAGTAGCGGGAACGAACTGATCGAAGTTGTTCCAGGTCTCATGATTTGGACGGCTGTCGTGTTCCTGATCACGTTCTTCATCCTCAAGAAGCTGGCATTCGGACGCATCAGCGACATGATCGAGCAGCGTCGGGATCGGATCGCAGAAGCACTTGACGAGGCCGACAATGCCCGCTCGGAGGCCAAGACGCTTCTCGAGGAGCATCGCCAGCTGATCGCCGATGCGCGTTCACAGGCAGATGATGTACTCGCCGAGGCACGCCGCCAGGGCGACGCACAACGCGATCGCGTGAAGGCTGAAGCCGGTGCCGATCTCGAGCGGCGTCTAGAAGAGAACAACAAGACCATCGAGGCGGAGAACCGAAAGCTGCTTGAGCAGGTGCGTCGCGAGGTCGTCGAACTCACCCTGATCGCCGCTGAGAAGGTAACGGGCAAGACGCTTGACGCGGACGATCAGCGAAGGCTTATCGACGAAGCGGTCGGTGAGCTCGATTTCGACCGGATCGCGCGGTCGAACTAGGTAAATGATGAATGCGTTGCTAAGCATTTCTGGATGGGCGAGCTGACGTGGCCGTCGCTCATCGCACATACGCGAGCGCTGTATTCGGCGCCGCGAAAGAGAAGGGCACTCTGGCCGAGGTCGGGGAGGAGTTCGCGGCCTTCGTTGACATCGTCCGGAACTCAGCTGAGCTGCGCAATCTCCTCCAGAACCCGCAAGTAGACGCACGGGCGAAACAAGCAGCGCTGGCCGAGGCATTGGCGAGCGCAGACCCGACATTCCGCAACTTCGTTCTTCTCCTCACTCAGAAAGGGCGAGTAGGAGAACTTGACGAGGTGCACCACGAATTCGAGCGGTTGGTGGCCATAGATCAACGGATAATTCAGGTTGAGCTGACAACCGCGCACGGTCTGACAGACGCAGAAGCTGCCGAGATTCTCGGGCAGATTGAACAGACATCAGGACACAAGATCGAAGCCATCCGCACAGTTGACCCCAACCTGATCGGTGGCCTCGTGTTGCGGGCCGGATCGATCCTCGTCGACGCCAGCGTCCGAGGTCGGCTCGACAAGCTTCGCACCGAGCTCGTGAGCCGTTAATTCTGAAGGAGAGACAGTGAAGCTACGCCCTGAAGAGATCACAGCGATTCTGAAGCAACGCATCGAGGAGTACGAGGTCGAGACAGACCTCGCCGAGGTTGGCACCGTGCTTCAGATCGGCGACGGTATCGCCCGTGTCTACGGGCTAGAAAACTGCGCCGCTATGGAGATGCTCGAGTTCGAACACGGAGTCACGGGCCTCGCTCTCAACCTCGAGGAAGACAACGTCGGTGCCGCACTCTTCGGAGATTGGGAGAAGGTCAAAGAGGGCGGCGTCGTGAAGCGCACCGGCCGCGTTGCCGACGTTCCGGTCGGTGAGGCGCTCGTTGGCCGCGTCGTTGACCCCCTTGGGCAGCCGCTCGATGGTGGAGGACCAATCGCGAGCAGCGAGCGCCGACCGCTCGAGTTCAAGGCTCCAGGCGTCGTGCATCGACAACCCGTTGTAGAGCCGCTGCAGACGGGTCTGAAGGCGATCGACTCGATGATTCCGATCGGTCGAGGGCAGCGGGAGCTTGTAATCGGTGACCGCTCGACAGGCAAGACCGCAATTCTGCTTGACACGATTATCAATCAGAAGGGCGGCGACGTCATCTGCATCTACGTCGCCATCGGGCAGAAAGCCTCGAGCGTCGCTCAGGTGCACGAGAAGCTCAAGGAAGCAGGTGCGATGGACTACACGATCATCGTCAATGCCTCGGCGGCCGAAGCAGCTCCAATCAAGTGGATGGCACCGTTTGCCGGCTGCGCCATGGGCGAGTACTTTTGCTACTCGGATCGCCATGCACTCGTGATGTATGACGACCTCTCCAAGCACGCCGATGCATATCGGCAGATGTCACTGCTGCTTCGTCGCCCTCCGGGTCGTGAGGCGTTTCCGGGCGACGTCTTCTATCTGCATTCGCGACTCCTCGAGCGAGCCTGCAAGCTCAGTGACGACATGGGTGGCGGATCTCTTACCGCCCTTCCCGTCATCGAGACCCAGGCGAGCGACGTTTCGGCGTATATCCCCACTAACGTGATCTCGATCACTGACGGGCAGATATTTCTGGAGTCAGACTTGTTCTACTCCGGTGTTCGACCGGCCATCAACGTCGGGATCTCGGTGTCCCGCGTCGGCGGAAACGCACAGACCAAGGCGATGAAGAAGGTCGCTGGTCGGTTGCGACTCGATCTGGCTCAGTACCGCGAGCTCGAGGCATTCGCGCAGTTCGGCTCGGAGCTCGATGCGCAGACGCAGCAGACGCTGGGACGCGGCGAGCGGATGGTGGCGACACTCAACCAGGGCCAGTATCAACCATGGCCGATGGAGGAGCAGGTTGTCGGCATCTTCGCGGGCATCAATGGCTATCTCGATGACGTCCCGGTCGAGGAGATCCCGCGCTTCCACGACGAGCTCCGCGAGAGTCTTCGCACCGAAGCCACGATCTACGCGGGCCTGCGCGATCAACGTGAGTTCACCGACGAGTTGGATGCATCTCTTCGTGCCCACATTGAAACCGTTGTCGATCGTTTCCGAGTTGTGGCTGATGCATCGCCGGCCGCTCCCGTTGAGGCTGCGTCGTAGTGGGAGCAATCAACCAGAGATCGCGGAACGGGATCTAGCTCGTGGCAAGTGTTCAAGACATCAAGCGACGGCTTCGGTCCGTCCGCAATACGCGGAAGATCACGAAGGCAATGGAGCTCGTTGCTGGAGCGAGACTTCGAAGGGCGGAGGTGCGGATCTCAGCGATGCGGCCCTACGCGCAACGAATGCGCGAATTGATGATCGGCACGGCCCGCGCAGCTGGCTCTTCGGTTCGGCTTCCACTGCTCGAGATTCGAGAAGATCCGAAGACCGTTGCAATCCTCATTTTGACTGGGGACAGAGGGCTTGCTGGTCCTTTCAACGCCCAGATCCTTCGTCGAGCAT
>JAUXJK010000193.1 GCA_030624785.1 Actinomycetes bacterium | reverse complement strand
GCTCGGCGACCGCGTCCACGAATGCTGCGAGGTCGTGATGCGTCTGCGCTTCGATCTCGGCGACTCGCTCTGGCGAGGGTACTTCGGCGCGGCTTCGGAGCTCACGCGCGTCCTCTGCAGGGACGACCCCGAGCTCGACCCACGCGTCGGTCGCGGCCAGCTCGACCTCGAGCCAGCGCTCGAGCTTGGCCTCTTCCGACCAGATTCTGTTCATGGCCGGACGGGAGTACCGTTTGATCACGCTCGGCAGTCTAGTTTGTGGGCCGGTCTTAGCCCCGAAGAGGCCGCGGCAGCCGCGCAATGTCCGCGCCGCTTAGGCTGAGACGATCTCGCGTTCGAGCGAGGCGATCTCTTCGTGACACCGCGCGTGGAGCGGCCTTGTCGCCCAGGGGCCGTTGGTCATCAACTCTTCGAGCTCGGCGACCGGGATCGGCTTGCTGATGAAATAGCCCTGCGCATAGGTGCACCCGAACGCTCGAAGAGCCTCCCATGCAGCATCAGATTCCACCCCCTCGGCGACGATCTCTAAACCAAGGTTGCGACCAAGATCGATCGTCGAGCGAACGATCGTTGCGTCGCTCGAGTCATTCTCCATGTTCATGACGAACGACTTGTCGATCTTCAGCGCGTCAACAGGCAGGTTCTTCAAGTAGGCGAGTGACGAGTAGCCGGTGCCGAAGTCATCGATGGCGAGGCGAACACCCATCTCGCCGAGACCGGTCACGACCTGGAACACGCGCACCGGGTCGGCGCTGATCGTCCCTTCGGTGATCTCGAGCTCGAGTGTCGATGCCGGCACGTTGTGTCGCTGGAGCAGTTCGTCGACATAGAGCGGCAGGTCGAGGTCGAGTAGGTCCGGCATGGTCAGGTTGACGGCCACATGCAGGTCGAGGTTGGCCTCGCGCCACTGCGCGCACTGTTCGATGGCACGCTCAAGCACGTAGCGACCCAGCGGCCTGATCAGCCCAGTGCGTTCCGCGAGTGGAATGAAGACGTCCGGCATAAGTAGCCCTTGCTCAGGATGGTTCCAGCGGACTAGGGCTTCGACGCCAGAGATCGTGCGCGTCTCGAGGCTGACCTTCGGTTGGTAGCACAGGGTGAGCTCGTCCCGTTCGATGGCGCGACGTAGCTCTCCAACGAGGGCGAGCTGGCGAGCGTCGTTCGTGTCCTTCTCCGGGTCGTAGATGGAAGAGCCTGCCCCGGTTCCCTTCGCGACATACATGGCGACGTCGGCGTGTTGAAGCAGCGTCGCGTAGTCCCGTCCGTGCTCTGGTGCAATCGCAATGCCAACACTCGCTTCGACGCTGATCGGAAGCTCGCCCAGAACGAACGGATGGAGAAGCTGCTCCTGAATTTTCGCGACCGTCTCGAGCGCCTCCGCCTCGTGAGCATCGGCAAGCAACAGGGCGAACTCGTCTCCCCCGAGCCTCGCCAGCGTGTCGCCTTCTCGCAACACGCGGGCAACTCGTGTTGCCAACTCCTCGAGCAGCACGTCGCCGAGATGGTGGCCGAGCGTGTCGTTGATCTCCTTAAAGCGATCGAGGTCCATCATCAAGACGGCGATTCGGCCGCTTCGGTCTTCGGCTTCATCGAGGGCGGCTTCGATGCTGTGGTGGAAGAGCGTGCGGTTCGGGAGCCCTGTCAGGTCGTCGAAGTAGGCACGTCGCTCAATCTCGGCAATCTGGTTCTGCATTCGCTTGGTGACTCGCCGCAGGGCAGGAATAAGTCCGACGCACATCAGAAGGAGCGCGACCTCGAATACGCCGGCCACTGGCAGGAACGCCGCGCGTGCGGCGTCGTTGATTGGCTTGTAGTCCTGAAACATGACGAGTATCGCGGCGTCGTTCTGATCGATGAATGGGATCGGCGCATACGTCGTCAAGGACTTCGTGACAGTGGCGGGTGCCTGCTTGCTACCCGGTTCGGAGGAGCGGGCTGCTGCGGTCTCTACATTCGTGACCACGCTGACGATCGCCCCGTTCAGCGCCTGCTGAACGGCGCCAACGCGTTCGGTTGTCGTTCCCGCGCGGTTGGGTCGGCTCGAGTAGACGATCGTCCCGTCGCGCGCGACAAGCTCAGCAATGAGAGTCCCATCGATGTTCAGCACGAAGCGACGGAAGATCTCGGCGAGTTCCGCGCGGCGCTCCTCGTCGATCGCCTCGGTGAAGTCCGTAACAAGAACGCGCTCGGCGAGTACCGAAGACGCCACTGATTGGGCTCGAAGCGTCGCGGTGCGCTCTGCCTGTTCGGTCGCGAAGTGACGTACGAGTAGCAGAACGGCGACGGCTGCGAGGGCAAAGCCAATCGCGGCGTAGAGAGCGAATCGAAGGACGAGTCGTGGCGGTCCTTCCGCGTGGATTCTAGACTCCGCAGCTGGTTCGGCGTCGGTCTGTTTGCGTTTCAGCACGTGCCTCTCCGGCGCCGGCTAACGCTTGCGCTTCTTGCCGCGATGCTTCTTCGGTTCGGCGGTTTGCGATGGCTCGGTATTGACCTGCTGCTCAGACCTAGAGTTCGTGGAGCCGGACTCAACGCCCGCATTCGCTCCCGCGGCGCTGCCGTTCATCTCATGTGAAATCGGTTCTGTGTACTTGTCTTCTTTGGGTGGTTTGGGCTTCTTGGGTGGTTTGGGTGCTGGGGCGGGTTTGGTGCTTGCTGGTTCTGTGTACTTGTCTTCTTTGGGCGGCTTGGGCTTCTTCGGTGGCTTGGGCGATTTCGGTGGCGCCGCGGGTTCTTGCGCATCGGTCACGACCGCATCGTTGGTGGGAGTCGGATCCTCGTTGCGACCACCAGAATCCGGCGCCGCACCAGCGTCGGTATCAAACGATGGAGCTACCGGTGCAAGCGTCGGCTCAGCGGGCGGGGCCGGCGGATCCGAGACAGGTGGGCTCGAGACCGCGTCGTCATTCGTGACGGGAGGCTTGGACGGTGGCTCCGGCGGGTCTGATTCCGACGGGTCTGATTCCGAGGGATCTGACCCCGAGGGGTCGGCTTCGGGCGTAACGCCTACCGTTGTCGGCCCGCTCTGGCCGCCGCCTGTGGTCGATGGGCCTCCGCCGATACCAGAGCCCGAGTCCGAGTTGGCCAGTCCGGTGTCGCCGCCAGCGCCAGCGCCGCCTACGTCGCTTTCTTGAAAGATCAGGTCGTCGAGCTCGATCTGTCCTCGGATATCAGCAATCTCAATCGCCTGAAGTGCTTGGACCGTTGCGGCATCGACGTCAGAGACGATGTCGGTTCGTCCCGTGATCAACGCTGCGGCAAGACGCTCTACCGCCGTTGGAAGTGGGATAGCCATGCCAGAGAACGCGGCGGCAGGTACCGGGATCGCGACCGCAAGAAACAGTGCGCCCGTACGCCAGTGCTCGTTGATCGAATTCCAGAATCCTCCGGATCCGGATCGGCCCCGCCGAGGGTTGCCGAGTGCCGGCGGAAGAGGCCTCAGATGAGGAGAGGCCGGCAGGGGATGAGGTAGGTCCTTGAGGAGAGGGGTATTGGCCATAGGTGAGGTGCTTCCGCAGAGCGTTGCCAGTGGAGTTGGTCTCCTGACCGTAGGCTCTTGCGGGTTGTCGCTTCATGCCTCGGGAAGGGGATTTCGATATACCCCAACGGGTTATCGAGCTGCGACACGAGGAGTTGGGCGGCGCTTCAAGCGCCAGCGATCTATCGAGAGATCGAGAGAATTCGCGCCGCGAGAACGGCCGCGTTGCGGGCCCCGTCGATAGCGACGCACGCCACCGGGACCCCGGGTGGCAATTGAACCGTAGCGAGCAAGGCGTCGACGCCCCCGAGAGGGCTCTTGCTCGAGGTCAGGGGTACCCCGATCACCGGTAGGTCGGTTTGCGCAGCAACGACGCCCGGAAGCGCGGCGGCCATGCCCGCGCCGGCGATAAGAACGCGCAGACCTCGCTCACGCGCGCTGCCTGCCCACTCTGCGACCTCGGCCGGGTTGCGGTGAGCCGACAGCACAACCAGCTCGGCTTCGATGGAACGCGACGCCAGCTCATCGAGCGCTGCTTGCAATATGGGACGGTCAGACTCGGAACCGATGATTACGCCGACCTCTGGGCTACTCGAGCTCACGTGCGTCTCCTTTAGATCGCTTGCCGAACTGCGAGCTCGGCAATGTCAGTTCGGTACTGGCAGTCTGGAAACGTGATGCTCGCGACTCCCGCATACGCGTTCTCGCGCGCGGCGTCGATCGACGCGCCCAGCCCGGTGATATTCAGTACCCGGCCGCCAGCTGCCAGAAGTGCGTCGCCAGATAACGCGGTCCCGGCATGAAAAATGACGACGTTTTCCAACTCGTGACCCGAGGCACCGCGGATCTCCATTCCGTTGCGTGGTGAGTCCGGGTAGCCGGGGCTCGCCATGACGACCGTGACCGCGGAGATGTCGTTCTCCACCACCCTCGTCGTTGAGAGTTCTCCGTCGACTGCTGCGTTGAGCAGTTCGAACAGGTCGCTGTCAACACGCGGCAGGATCGACTGTGTTTCAGGATCTCCGAAGCGACAGTTGAACTCGAGCACGATCGTCTCGTCATCCGTAGCCATGAGGCCGGCATAGAGCAGGCCCTGGAATGGTGTTCCTCGTCGGGCAAGCTCGCGGAGCACAGGCGTGTGGACTCGCTCGACGATCTCGGATGCGACCATCCCGCCGGGGACGTCAGCCGGCGAATAGCTACCCATGCCGCCCGTGTTTGGGCCGCGGTCGCCATCGCCGATGCGCTTGTAGTCCTGTGCGACAGGCAGCGCCACGGCCGACTCACCGTCGCATAGGGCGAAGACCGAGATCTCGTGCCCGATCAGCAGTTCCTCGATCAGCATCTCACCGCCGAACTCTCTGACCCTGGGTAGCGCCAACTCCACGTCTTCCGCAGTTGGGCATACAAACACCCCCTTGCCTGAGGCCAGTCCGTCGGCCTTGAGCACACAGGGAG
>JAUXJK010000122.1 GCA_030624785.1 Actinomycetes bacterium | reverse complement strand
TGCCAGACACGGTGTGGGGCGAAAGCGTCTTCGCCTGCGTAGTGGCCACGCCCGGCACGAGCCCAACCGAGGAAGCACTGATCGAGTTCTGCAAGGGCCGCCTCGCGAGCTTCAAGAAACCGAAACGTGTCGAGATCGTCGACGAGCTCCCCAAGAACGCCTACGGGAAAGTAGTCCGCCGTGAGCTCAAAGAGCGGTATAGGGACGAAAGGATCGCGCCATGAAGAATCCGAACGAAAAGCTGCACAGATACGAAGTGACCAGGAACGTCGCGACGCCGGCCCGCGACAACACGCCCACGACCTCTTCGAGGCCTCGATGAGCTCTCTCCCCCACCAGCAGATCACGTTTCTGAGCGATGGCACCGAAGTCGCAGGTGATCTGTGGGCGCCGGCCGGGCTCGCAGCCGACCAACGACGGCCCGCGATCGTTGTAGGCCACGGCTTCGGCGTACTGAAAGAGTCGCTCCTGGCAGTCGGCGAGTTCTTCAGTCGCGCGGGCAATGTCACCCATTCGAAAGACAACCGAAACATCGGTGCCAGCGCGGGCGAACCACCCCGTCAGTTGTTTCCCCTCCGACAGGTCGAGGACTTCCGCAACGCCGTCAGCTACCTGCAGACGCGCCCGGACGTCGACGCCGACGCGATCGGAATCTGGGGCGCCAGCTTCGGGGGTGCCATCGTCATCTGGACAGCCGCGGTCGATCGCCGCGTCAAGGCAGTCGTGGCTGAGGTCCCGGTCGTCAACGGCCGACGCTGGATGCAGGAGATTCTCACCAGCGCCCAATGGGACGATCTGCTCGTGCGGCTCGAGCGCGATCGGGTCAGCCGCTTCGCGGGTGCTTCGAGCCCGTCCATCGCCCCGACCTCGCGCGGCGGCGAGGACGGCGTTATCCCGATCGATGATTCCACCGTCGAGTTCTTCGAACAGTTCGCAGAACAGACCGGCGAGCCGCTCCTCGTTGGTGCGAGCGAGATCACGCTCGAATCAGTCGAAAAGGTGATCGAGTTTAATCCCGAGAGCGTCATCCACCAGATCGCTCCACGGCCACTTCGCGTCGTCACGACGTCCGGTCGCGACGTGATCCACCTACTCGAACACATCCAGGATGCGTACAAGCTGGCGCGAGAGCCAAAGAGTCTGACCCTGATCGATTGCGACGCCTACGACGTCTACAAGGAACCCCACCAGTCGGAGTGCCTCACCGCCGCTCTCGAGTTGTTTCGTGACGCCATCCCGGTCAGCTAGGCGCTGACGTGGCTCATCAAGAGAAAGATGCCTTGCCATAGCCGACGCCATCCTGCTCTCACTGGCTACGGGATTCCTATTCGGAGTGCTGGCCGTTGGCATGCGGTTCAGCCTCGCCCGCGTTCCCGACGCCGAGTTGGGCGCCTTCCAGAACCTGCTCATCGGCTTCGCCGTGGCCTTCCTCGCCGCCCTCGCAGCTGGCCAACTCGGCGGCCTGGAATGGAGCGACGTGTGGCCGTTCCTCGCGCTGGGCGCCATCGCGCCCGGCGTCACTCAGGTGATGTTCCTGTTCGCGCTTCGGGACATCGGAGCATCTCGCACGATGGTGATCTACGGGGCGTTGCCACTCGCGTCCTCGATCGGTGCCGTGATCTTCCTCGACGAACCCGTGCGTACGGCGCTCTTCGTGGGAACGCTCCTCGTGGTCGGTGGCGCCGTCCTACTCGCACACGACCCTACGAAGCCGCCCGACTATCGCCCCGTTGGGCTTGCCTGGGCGCTATCGAGCATCATCCTTTTCGCGGGTCGCGACAACCTCTCACGCTGGCTCACAACCGACCTCGAGATCCCAGCAATATCGGGCGCAGCCACCGCATTGGCAGGCGGGACGATCTCAATCTTCTTCTATCTGCTGGTTACGAGACGCGGCCAGGGGCTGTTTGCACAGATCGTAGGATCAGTTCGGCCGTTTCTCTTCGTCAGCGTGACCTTCGGGCTCGCCTACGTCACGCTGCTCGAATCATTCGCGCGCGGCGAGGTCACCGTCGTCTCACCGATCATCGGAACGTACGCGCTCTGGACCGTGTTGCTGTCGATCATCTTCCTCCGCTCGTCGGAGGCCATAACCAGACGGCTGGTGCTCGCTGCGGTCCTCATCGTTTCGGGCGCGGCCCTGGTGGCAGCAACACAGTGACAAGACGCGTAGCCTGAAGGCCTCGGCCACCGCGAGGAGGAAGTCGCATGGCAACGATCGTCAAGTCCGTTTGTCCAAAGGACTGTCCCGATACGTGTGGGATGCTCACCACGGTCGAGAACGGCCGGGTCGTGAAAGTCGTGGGAGACCCCGACCATCCGATCACGGACGGCTGGCTGTGCGGCAGATTCCAGCACTACGAGGAGCTTGTCCATCACCCCGATCGAGTCCTGCACCCGCTCGTACGCGACTCGAAAACTGACGCGTTTCGCGAAACGAGCTGGGAGGAAGCGATTGCCCTGGTCGCGGAGAGGTTCGGCGAGATCCGCACCAAACATGGCGGCCAGGCGATACTTCCGTACCACTATCTCGCTCACATGGGAGTCGTAGCCACACGCTACGCCGACCGCCTCTGGAACCGCATCGGCACCGCGCGTGTGGGTATGGAGATCTGCGCGATGGCCGGCGCAGAGGCCGTGATCCGGACATTTGGCCGGATCCGGGGGACGGAACCCGAGCACCTCGACAAGACGGGTCTCTACATCGCGTGGGGCAAGAACCCCAAGGCTACGAACGTGCACGGATACGTGATGCTGAAGGACGTGCAGCCGACAGTGGTCATTGACCCGCTGCGCTCCGAGACGGCCACAAGCGCCGACCTTCACATCGCGCCGCGTCCAGGAACCGACTCGGCACTCGCAATGGGCGTCATGCGCATCCTGATCGAGAACGACTGGGTCGATTACGCGTTCATCGACGCTCACACGGTCGGGTACGACGCGCTTCGTGAAGCCGTCCTTGCGTTCTCTCTGGAGGAGATCTGCGCCATCACAGACGTTCCGGCCAACCAGATCCAAGAGCTGGCCAGGCTCTACAACTCACACCGTCCAGGGCTCATCCACCTCGGTGTTGGCCTTCAACGCAATACGAACGGTGGCGAGATGATCGCCACGATCGCCATGCTCGCGGCGCTGACGGGCCAGGTCGGGACGCCTGGCGGCGGGATGCTGTACGCGAACTTCGAGTGGGAATGGAACGACATCTCACACGGTGAGCTACGCGACGATGCCCCGACCATGCACAACATGGTCGAGCTCGGACGTGACCTGACCGAGACCGACGCCATCAAGGCTCTCTACGTCTACAACTCGAACCCGGCCGCGACATCGCCGCGCCAGACTCTCGTACACAAGGGCCTCGAGCGCGATGACCTGTTCGTCGTCGTTCACGACATGTTCCTGACCGATACGGCGCAACGAGCCAACGTCGTGCTGCCGGCCTGCTCATACGCGGAGAGCACCGACCTGCACCGGTCCTACTGGCACGATTTCGCCCAGATCAACAATCCAGCGATCGCCCCAGTGGGCGAGTCGCGTTCGAACTACGGCGCATTTCGCGATCTCGCCCGCGCGATGGGCTTCACCGACGCGTGTTTCTCGGATTCGGAGGAGGACGTGATCGCCGATGCGCTGGGAGGCACCGGCCTCGACTACGACGCGCTGTGCGAGGGTCCAGTGCGCATCGGCGACGCGACACGAACGACGTTTGACGACGGCGTCTTTCCGACACCCAGCGGCAAGCTCGAGCTGTTTACACCGGCGTGGACGCCTGCGCCTCGATCCGAGCATGGCTTGCGTTTCCTCACACCGAAGAGCAAGCACCTGCAAGGAAGCCAGGTGTTCAACCTTGAGCGGAAGCGGTCGGCGCTCGAGACGCCGTGGCTTACCGTCCACCCCACCGACGCCGCTGCCTGCGACATCGTGAACGGAGCCCACGTGCGGGTTTGGAATGAGCGCGGCTCGGTCGAGCTCGTCGCCCGCGTGTCTACCGACACCCGACCTGGTGTCGTGGCGAGTCAGATGGTGAGATGGGGCGAGAACGCCAACGCGACTACTTCAGACGCACAAGCCGATATGGGTGGGAACTCGACCTTCCACACCAACTACGTCTCGCTCGAAGCCCTCTAGACGCCCGCCAACTTGTCGAGCTGTTCGCCCCACTCGGCATAGGGCCGCAACAGCGTCGCATCAATCTCGACCATGTCCTGGAAGCCTTCCTGCCAGATGGGCAGCGAGTGGATGGCCTCATCGAGCTCCGACTCGGAGTCGACTTCAATGAGCAACACGACCTCGTACTTGCCGGCGACCTTGAAGATCGGCACTCCCTGCTTCGCGAGCTCGCGACCGGCGACGCTCTCACGTTGCCAGACGGCGTAGAACTCCTTGTTCGAGACATCGCGCGGCTTCTTGATCTTTGCGTGGAGCAGGAAATGCACAGTAACCTCCCTGGTAGCGATCGTTGCCCGGCTTGAACCGCCGGCAGGCTAGAGCCCGAGCGAACCCGGGTTGACGAGCCCGTCAGGATCGACGAGCTGCTTGATTCCTTGCGTGAGCTTCCAGGTCTCGTCTTCCATCAGGGGCGCGTACTCATAGTACTTGCCGACCTGAATATGGCAGCAGCCTAGGTCGTCGAAACGCTTCGCCATTTGGCGCCGCAGGTCGAGGACGACCGAGCGTGTTTCAGGATCGGCTGGAATCGACTTCCATTCCTCGGCGGCCTCGGGCGCGATCTTTTCTAGCCGGAAGTCACCAAGCTCGTCGAACCAGTAGAAGCTCGGTTCGAATAGGAAGTCCTTGCCCGCAGCGGCCGTCAACAATGATGTCTTGATGTTGTGCTGCTCGAGACGCGGTGCGATCTCCTCGAACCACCCTTCGATCGCAGCCGCTGCCTCCTGAGCACGAGAGAACGGGAGAAACGCGTGAACGGGGAGCCACAGCTCTCCTTCGGGACCGAGCAGAACCGACTGCACCGCGCCGAACGGGTTCGACTTGAACACATTGACCGTCGTGTTGTCGATCTCCTCGCCGTAGCGCCCCGCGACGCCCTTGAGAAGATCGAGCCCGGCCTGCGCAATTGACTCGTCGACCGAGTCCACACCGAAGTGGATCGACCACGGATGATCGGCGAGAAACTCAAGACCGGAGCGGACCATGACATCGGCATAGAACGGATCGAGCCCGTAGGCCTCCGAGGCAACCCCGTACTTCGCCAACTCAGCCAGAGCTGCGGTCGACGCTGCAAAGTCCGGCACCGAGAACGAGGCACCGAGAGAGAATTCGGGCGCTTTGATGAGCTTGATCGCCGCAGCTGCCTTGAGACCGTAGGCGCCGGTATCGCCGGTGAAGATGCCAGTCAGGTCGGGGCCGTTGTGTCGCAAGAACGGGTTGCAGCCGTTACGCGCCCACGAACCCGTGTGCAGCACGCGGCCACCACCGAGGACGACCTCGAGGCCGACAACGGAATCTGCGACCGTTGCGTATGAGCCGCCACCCCAGAAGACGCTGTTCTGTGAAATTGCGCCACCCACCGTCGCGAACTTGCCCGACAACGGCCCGTAGTACGGCGTTCGTAGGCCACTCTGGCCGAGGGTTTCGTACAGCTGTTCCCATGTGCAGCCGGCCTCGGCGATCACGTACATATCTTCGGTGTTGATCTCGCGGATCTTGTTCATGCGACGCATGTCGATCAGAACCGTTCGATCTCTGGACGGCGTGTAGCCCTGCGTGTAGGACATGCCGCCACCGCGCGCCAGCACGGCGAACCCATCGCGGTTGGCGCGCTCGACGATCGCGGCAAGCTCCTCGGTCGATCCCGGCTGCGCAACGAGCGCCGCCGGCTCGTAGGCCTCGAAGCTGATGTCGGCAGAGTAGAAGTTGCGTCCTGCCTCGTCGGCGATCACATGCTCGTTCCCGACGATGTCGGTAACGGCACCGAGAACGGTCTCAGTCGAGCTCATGGTCTGCCTCTCTACTAGGCGGTTCTAGCCGCAGCTTCTGCGATCGACTTCACGATCGTGTCGTAGCCAGTGCAGCGGCAGAGGTTGCCGTTGATCGCGTGGCGGATCTCGTCCTCGCTCGGGCTTGAGTTCTCGGCAAGCAGATCCTTGGCCGAGAACAGCATGCCGGGCAGGCAGTAGCCGCACTGGAAGCCGTACTCGTCCCAGAAGGCCTGCTGCAGCGTCGAAAGCTCGCCGTCGCTTTCGGCGAGCCCTTCGATCGTTGTGATCTCGGATCCCTCGGCGCCGGCCGCCAGTGCGAGACACGACTTGACGATCTGTCCGTCTTGCTCGACGGTGCATGCGCCGCAATCGCCCGTGAGGCAACCGACGTGCGTGCCCGGAAGTCCGAGCTCTTCACGGATCGCGTCGACGAGTAGCCGACGCGGATCGATCTCGACGGAGCGCGCATCGCCGTTGACCGTGACGTTGAGTGTGAT
>JAUXJK010000094.1 GCA_030624785.1 Actinomycetes bacterium | reverse complement strand
TAGGACGTCTTGGAGCGGCCTCTACTCCGTCTACCGGTTGGCTGGGCTCGCAGAGTTCAGTAGCTCGCCCGCAAGGACGCACGCGTCGTGGATCTCTGCGAAATCTCGCTCTCATCGAGGAATGTCCAGAATCACGTGGCGAATACCGTTTCGCACGATGCCTGCAATCAGCTCGGCGGCCGTCTCCCGTGCGCCGACGAAATGCGGACTATCGGCTTTGACACCGGTCACGATAGACACCCCTCAGAAGCGCCCGGTTTAATTACCCCGGCTTCAGCTCGTGCTCTCACGTGCGGGCGAGCTGAGGGAGGGTGTGGGGCAGCAAGCTCGTCGCGAACCTTGAGGGAAGCCCAATGACGAGGCGGCGGTGAACTCGCCCATCGCCGCCGATCATTGCTTGACCGAGCCGGATGAATGCGTCCTCAGCACAGACCGGGTGGGGTGGATCGGGTGTCGTTCCCGATGCATTTGTTCTTGGTGTAGGTGTTGTCGGTGCCTAACGTGCCGGATCCGCCCGCACTGTCGTCGCGGAAGCCCTCGATGTTGTTGCGGAGGACGTTGCGGGTGAACGTGTTCCCGACGCTCCCGAAGAAGATGTTGAAGGCGGTTCCGCCGTCGCGCACCGTGTTGCGGGTGAATGTGTTGCCGGTGGAGTTGTTCAAGCCGAAGCTGTTCCCGCCAATCGCGGCGTTGCCAACGAACGTGTTGTTGTCGGAGTCGATGAGACTGACGCCTCCACGTCCACGTGGTCCTCTTGCGGTGTTGTTGCGGAGCGTGTTGCCGGAGGATTGCTCAAGGCTGAAGTCTCGGCCATTACCCTGGGCGCTGTTCGTGTTGAGAGTGGTACCCGATGCGTTAAAGAGGATAAAGCCGTGCAGGCCGTTGCCAACGGCGGTGTTGTTGGTGAGCGTCGACCCGCTGCCTACCTGGAAGCCAAAGGTGTTGTTGTTGGCGACGTTGTTGCGCAGGGTGGAGGAGCCGTCAATGGCTATGCCGTCGTGGTTCGCATTGGCGCTGCTGTTCCGGAGGACGGTGTCGCTAGCGCCTTCGTCGGCCATGCCGATCAAGAAGTTGGTGACGTGACAGTTCACGATCGTGACGCATGCCCTGCCCGTCCAGAGGATCCCAAAGTCCGGTCGGCCGAGTTGAGCCGCAACACTTCTGGCGGCGGCGTTGAGTCTTCCGGGCCCGGTGTCGTTCGAGAACGCCAACGTGGTGTTCGGACTGGGCCTCGAGGCGACGCCGAACTAGGCGTCGACGCGCGTTTCGCGTCGGTCGATCCCGCACTCGACACCTGAGAGGCGCGAGACTGTCTCCATGGTCGACGCGACCGAGGCCGAGGTGGTCGAGCTTCTCTGGGATCAGGGCCTCGTCGCTCGTAGTGTTGTCCCCGTGGAGCGGAATCAGGTCGCGTGAGCGCGGGGCCACAGTACGACGCGGTGATCGTTGGCTCGGGGCCGAACGGGCTCTCCGCCGCTGTCGAGCTCGCCCGCCACGGATATTCGGTCATCGTGCTCGAGGCAGATGCCGAGATCGGAGGGGGGGCGCGAACGCGCGAGCTGACTGCTCCCGGGTTGCTGCACGACGTCTGTTCGGCGGTCCATCCGCTAGGCGCGGCATCTCCCTTCTTCCGCTCGTTGCCGCTCGAGCAGCACGGTCTGACCTGGCTCGATCCGCCGGTGCTCGCCGCGCATCCACTCGACAATGAGCCGGCGGTTCTGCTGCTGACTGACGTCAACGAGACGGCAGATCAGCTGGGCGTTGACGCGCGCGGCTACGTGTCGCTCGTCGGCTCCCTGGCCGTCCGCTGGGAAGGTATGGCCACCGACGTTCTCGGTCCCATGCGGCGGCTGCCGCGCCACCCAACCGACCTTGTGCGCTTCGGCCGGATCGCGGCTCGATCCGCCGTGTGGTTCGCGGAGCAGTTCAAGGGATCGCGCGCACGCGCGCTCGTTGCCGGCATGTGCGCTCACGCCAACGTGCCCCTCGATCGCCCGTTTACGGCAGGTGTGGGCCTGACGCTCATGCTGGCCGGCCACGACTCTGGCTGGCCGGTCGCCCGCGGCGGCTCAGGCGCGATCACCGGCGCACTCGCCTCCTATCTGCGTTCGATCGGAGGTGAGATCGAGACGAGTCGTCATGTGGCGAGCGTCGCCGACTTGCCGCCGGCGCGGGCGACGCTGTTCGCGACCTCCGCGTGGGAGATGGCAGCCGTCTGCGGCGAGCAGCTATCCCCCCGCTACCGGCGAGGCATGCGTGCGTTCCGTCGCGGCCCCGGCGTCTTCAAGCTCGACCTTGCTCTTAGCGGTCCGATTCCCTGGGCCGATCCAACGTGCGCCGGCGCCGGAACCGTCCATGTCGGGGGGACGCTCGAGGAGACCGTCGCGTCCGAGCAGGCGGTCGCTCGCGCGGAGGCGCCCGATCGACCTTTCGTGCTCGTTGCCCAGCCTGGCGTCGCGGACGATACGCGCGCTCCCGAGGGGCAGCACGTCGCCTGGGCGTACTGCCATGTGCCGAACGGGTCGACCGTCGACATGGCCGAGCGCATCGAGGCGCAGATCGAACGCTTCGCACCCGGTTTCGGGCGTGTGATCGTCGCGCGACACACCATGTCGCCGGCTGAGCTCGAGGAGTACAACGCCTCGTACGCGGGCGGTGACATCTCCGGGGGCGCGATGAGCCCGCGCCAGATCGTCGCGCGGCCGACTCGGCGTTTCGATCCGTACCGGACGTCAGCCAGCGATATCTATCTCTGCTCATCGTCGACTCCACCGGGCCCCGGAGTGCATGGGATGTGCGGCTTCCACGCCGCCCGTTCCGTTCTACGCAACTCGCTCCGATGAGCGTGCGGTATCGCGCTCGGGCTGGTGGGCGGAGCGTCGGCTGGTGGGCACGTCGCGTCGTCGTTCTGTCGGTTGTCGCGGCGCAGGTCTTCGCCGCGACGTGGGCGTACGACATCCCGAACAAGGTGTTCGGCTGGCAGATGTTCAATGCGTCGAGTGACTGGCAGGCCGAGATCGTTCGAGTGACAGCGACCGGTGATCGCCACGATGTCCGCGATCCGTGGCCTGGCGGATACCGCTGGGAAGGTCTCGTGCTCGGCCGCGGTCTCGATCGTCCATTTGCTCGGGCTCACGCAAGCGCAGGCCTCGACTCGACGTTCGACTTCCTGCAAAAGGCGCTCGACTGGGTGGCGATCAACACCCCGCGCGACACCGAGACAGTCAGGCTGGAAGCGACGGTTACGTACTGGGATAACGGCCGCGGCCCATTTACGCGCACGTTCACGAGCTCCGGGCGCTCGGAGCAGCGTCCGTGAGCTCGGTAACCCTCGCTCACGAGCGCCCCGGTGTAGCTCAGGCTCTGACGAGGTTTCTCGATGGTGTCGGCGATCTGCGCCAGCTCGAGCTGCTTCGGATTGCGATCGGTCCGATCGTCATCCTTCACCTCTGGCCGTTCCTACAGCGCTCGCTCGACGGCATCGCATACTCGGATCGCTTCTTCCAGCCTTACGTGTCCTGGTATCCCGAGGCGCCGCGGGAGGTCTACTTCGTGTTGCTCTGGCTGGCGGTCGTATCTGCGGTGGCCCTGAGCGCAGGCGCAGCAACCCGTCTAGCCGCTGTCTACACGGCGGCTTTCGTGGCGTACAACCTGTTTCTCTCGCAGCTCAACTTCGTCCACAACCGAGCGTTTCTGTGCCTGCTTCTCGTGGGGTTGACGCTTGTGCCGGTCGGGCGGAGATTCTCGGTCGACTCGCTGCTCCGTCGCCGCGCGGGCGCGCCGAACCTGGGCTCGGAGGGGCGGCTCTGGCCGATTCTGCTGCTGCGCTTCGAGATCGTCTGCGTGTTCGTCCTCTCAGGGTTGTCGAAACTCATCGACCCGGACTGGTGGGGCGGCACCGTCATCATGCTTCGCTTCGTTGACGGTCGTGCCGAGGCCGAGGCGAGCGGCGTCCCCGTCTGGCTTCTCGATGTAGTTGTCACCGACGGTTTCAACTCGGCGTTTGCCAAGCTCGCTGTACTGACCGAGCTGGCGATCGGGATCGGGCTGATCTTCAAGCGAACCCGCCTGGGCGCCCTCTGGCTCGAGGTTGGTTTCCACGTTGCGATCGAGGTTGTCTTCTCGGTCCAGGTGTTCTCGTACGCAGCGCTCGCCGCAATGGTGATCTGGATCACCCCCTCGGCGCGTGACCGGCTCGTGATCGTGTGCGGCGATGCGCGTCGGACGCGGTTGGCACGCGTTGCGGTGCGCTGGCTCGACTGGACCGGGCGCTTCGTCGTGAGTGAGGGGGAACCCAACGGACGGCCGCTTACGCTTGTCGATCGGGATGGTCGCTCCTCGAGCGGGCGTACAGCCGGCCTGTTCGTGCTCACCCGGCTACCGGTGCTCTTTCCGTTCGTCGCTCCGCTCTATGGCGCCGAGCTTCTCGCGGCTCGTCTCAGACGGCGCAGACGCCCGCGTGCTGCAGCGGGAGATGAATGAGCACATGTCGTTCCGGCCGGCGCTGAACGGCTCTGCCGTTCGACGTCTTCGCTAGGCTCCGGCCCGGTCCGATGAGACTTGGCGTGGCGAAAGAGACAGTTCCCGGCGAGCGTCGAGTGGCGCTAACCCCCGAGGTCGTCGGCAGCCTGATTTCCAAGGAGCTCGGCGTCGTGATCGAATCTGGATCCGGCGATGCCGCCGGCTACCTCGACGCGGACTACGCGGCCGCCGCCGCCGCGAGGAGCCCGCCCTGGTCGATGGTGAGATCCACGTGGCCGTGTGGACATCACCCGACGGGGTGACCTGGGCGGAGGCGCTCGATACGGCAGGCGCGCTCTCCCAGCCCGGCAGTCAGCTGATCGTGGGAGCGACCGAAGGCGGCCCAGGGCTCGTCGCCGTGGGATCCGACGGTGGCGTCGATGGCGTCAAGGCCGCCGTCTGGACATCGCCCTGACCCAAGGGTGCGCGCCAGTAACCACCCGTCTCAATCGGCATCCAGCAGATCTCTATCGCCACCTCGAGGACTGCCGCAGTCACGTAGCGACTCCGGGTGCGGGAGGGGGTGGTTGGCGTCGAGCACGGGGGTCATGGGAACCCGCAACCGGGCAGAGGGTTGCTTTCTGAAGCGGCTGCCAAACCGAGGGGGGAGGGTGGCCCGGCCATCGACCCAACAGCGGTTGCCTGGTCAGGCAACCTGTGGCCCGATAGCGGCCCAAACGTCCGAGAACGCACCCTCGATAAACCTTGACGATCCGCCCTGATCTGGGGCCCCGGCGGCCGATCGTCGCGGGGGTGGCCAGGGGGTCTTGCTATGGGAATTGCGAAACGGTATTCGCCACGTGATTCTGGACATTCCTCGAGCAGAGCGAGAGTTCGCAGAGATCCACGCCGCGTGCGTCCTTGCGGGCGAGCTGCTGAACTCTGCGAGCCCAGCCAACCGGTAGACGGAGTAGAGGCCGCTCCAAGACGTCCTAGACGTTGTAGATGGCCTCGAAGGCGATCGCGACTGCCGCCACGACGGCGCCGAGCGCGATCAGCCGCGCACTTGTGCTTACGGCGACGGTCCATGGCGTGCGGCGAGATGTCAGGACTCCTACAGCGACGAGTAGAAAGGCGACGGCGGCCGCGCCGACCGCTTCTCCCGTGCTCTCGAGTGAGGCCGCGGCGATTGTGAGCATGAATAGCGCGGGCGTGAACAGCAGCGGGATCGCCGCGGGAATCAGGGCCGCGCGCCACCCGCGCAGTCTCGGCAGGTCACGGTAGTTGGGGAAGACAACCGTGCGCGTCGCCAGAACGGCGATTACGGCCGCGGCCGACAGCGCAAACGTCTCGGGGCTCACGTGAAGCGCCGCAGTGAGCGTGTCGGCGAAGGCGGCGACGAGAACGGTCGCCCCGAATACGAGCATCACTCCGGCCAGGACGTGGCTGTATGCGATCGTGTCGTCGCCACCGTTGCGGAGAGCGAGCCTGACCCGTGCTGGATTGACGACCGTCGAGAACGCGAGGACGAGGAGTCCGAAGCTCACGCCGGCAACTCCGTGGCTCGGAGCAGCTCTCGTGCGGCAATCAGTGCCGACATCGCGTGCTGCTGGTCGTCCATCTGCGCGTATCCGTCCGTGAACCACGCACCGGCGACCGCCTGCGGGTGCGGATCGTTCGCGCTCTCCAGTGCTGTCGCCTGACGTTCAACGAGGCGCCCCGCCAGGCAGCGCAGTCGGTCTGCGATGTCCGATTCGAGATCCGCAAAGCGCGTGTCCGAGCGGCTCAAACGCCAGTAACCGCCCAGGCCTTCACCGACGGTTCCGAGGCCGGAGCCCGTCGTCCGCGGGCCGCGAGCGAGTTGACCGAGTGGGCCGCTGTCGCTCTGCGAGTCCAGCCGAGCGCTTGTGCCCAGCAAGCCGGCCTGCTTTCTGGCGTATTCCCGCTCCGCGTTGCCGATCAGGTTCGCATCGAGCTCGGCGAACGCGTATGCCGCCCAGTGGTCGGTGAACAGCGTCAGCTCCTCAACATCATCTCGGTCGGTAGAGAGATAGTGCGCGACGCGGCCCGCCGCCTGCTGCCAGACCTCCTCCTCAGGGAAAGCCTCGGCAAGCAGCGTCAGCGCCCAGAACGCCTCCCCCGTGGCGAAGCGCCCGTACGTCTCGGGCACCGGCTCGCCGGTTGCTGGGTCCCAGGAGGCAAGGATGCTTCCGCGTGGCTCCTGCTGCGCCAGTATGAACCGCCCCATGTCCCGGGCGATCTCATCGTAGTTTTGATCGTCCGTCAGCTGGCGGCGGTTCAGCAGGGCGGCGAGGGCGAGCGACGAGGCGCCGATCGACCGTAGGCCGAGCCCTGGCGCGAACGCGATCCAGTCGTCATGCCTTCGGAGGTTTGCATCGATGAACACAAGGCCTCGCTCGGCCGCCTCCACGCCTCGCAGGTCCCCGCTGGCGGCGAGCTGGTAGAGGGACATCACGACGCCCGCGTGCCGTGTGATGTTGTAGTCGCTCGAGAATTCCCCAAGCGAGCGGTCGTAGCCGTACCGGTATCGCCCATCGCGTTCGATCTCGCTCTCGAGCCAGCTGACGGCGTCGCCGATCGACGCGTCGATCGTCGCGATACTCACCGCCGGGCAGCCCTCGGGTTGAACGCCGACGGTTCGCACGGCGCCGAGTACCACAACCCAGAGCACGGCCTGAACGAGCAGCAGCCTTGCGATCTTGGCGGAGCCGCCTGACGCCCATGCACGTTTGCGGGGCTCTGCATCGCTTTCAGTCATGCCGCATCATCGCCAGGCGCGGTGGCGCACGTTCGACGCGCGCCGGACAGCTCGAGCTCCCACGGGTTCTCGCCCTCGAGCGCGCGCTGTCGATTGGCATCGAGGGTCTGCATCGATTGGGTCGGCTATACGCGACGCGCCGACGTCTCTATCGTATGCAGTGCATGGCTGTTGACACTGGCTTGAGCTCGACGGCGGTCGAGGAACTCCCAGCCGAGCTGCCGGGCAGCTTGTCAGCTGCGCGCTCATCCCCGTTTGCCATATGACTCGACTGGCGAGCGCGAAGGTAACCGTCGATTCTCTTCGCCAACGAGTCCTCGAGCGCGAGAACCGGCTCTGAGACACCGCTCGCGGTCTTGACACGCGCGGCTGGGTCGTTCCGAGCGAGGAGACAACGGTCGGCAAAACGGCTGATGGATTCCCCTAAAGCTGATCTCGTTGGCTACACGAGCGGGGGCAGTAGCTCGGGCGAT
>JAUXJK010000250.1 GCA_030624785.1 Actinomycetes bacterium | reverse complement strand
TCTGGTCCGCTTTCCTCCCAGCCTCCCACGCCGAGATTCACATGATCAGCTTTCGGAAACACCCAGCCGTAGCCGCCCGGAACCGTCGCGAGCTCAAGTACCGCTCGGTTCCTGTAGTGACGCGATTCGATTTCACTGTTCGGGATGTTTCCCTCGAGCGCGACTCCGAGGGTCCTGTCGCCAGCGAGACCGAGTTGGGCTGAACTCCGTCCGTTCGCACCGTCGGCCGCGACCACAAACTTCGCGTTGATGCGTTCGTCGTCGCAGGACACGACGAAATCTCCATCCTCAGTTTCCTCGATCATCCTGACCTTGACCCCGTCGCGGAACTCGGCTCCAGCCGTGGCTGCTGCAGACGCAAGCAGTGCGTCGAGCCGGGCCCGCTGCGTCATCGCGACCAGTGGCCGGCGAGCTTTGCGGCGATATGTGGCGCCATAGCGCAGTCTCAACTCAAACTCGTCTACTCGATCCTCGACGACGTCCTCAACGTCGATAGGCAGCTCGCGCAGTGCACGACCCGTCAGCCCGCCACCGCAGGGTTTATCACGCGGAAATCGCGCGCGGTCGAGCAACATGACGCGAGCGCCGGCCTCGGCGAGCCGGTACGCGCAAACGGAGCCGGCGGGGCCGGCTCCGACTATCGCGACGTCAACGTTCTTCACTCATGCGGGGATTTCTGTCCGCTCACGAATTGCCAGGGAGTGCTCGTTTAGCGAACGCTCCCACTGGCTTAGGAGCGGTCTCCCCCTCCACCGCCGCTGCGTCGACGGCGTTTTCTTCCGTCTTCGCCGCCGCCACCGCCGCGTTCACCTCGGTTGGAGTCTCCGCCGCTGCGCTCTTGAGACGAGCCGGCAGCTTGCGCGCGCTCGATCAACGCTTCGGGCGACACCAGCCCGTCGTCCTCGTGCTTGTTGACGAGCTTGAGGGCGATCCGACCGCGGTCCTTGTCAACCTCGAGTACGACGACATCCAGCATGTCTCCGCGCTCCATAACGTCTTCGATGTGCCCGATCCGTCCCGGGCCCACGTTCGAGATGTGGAGAAGTCCGTCGAGGCCCTTCTTGAGCTCGACGAACGCGCCGAAGTCGGTCGTTCGTACGACCTTGCCGGTGAAGTTATCTCCTGCTTCAGGCTCCTTTGTAAGAGCACTGATAAACGCAACCGCCGCGTCAGCCTTGGTGCCTTCGACGGCGTAGATCAGAATTGTTCCGTCTTCTTCGATGTCGACCTGTACGTCGTAATCGGATTCGATCGAGCGAATGGTCTCGCCACCCTTGCCGATGATCAGGCCGATCTGTTCCGGGTCGATCTGAACCGTGCTGATGCGTGGCGCGTGGTCAGCAAGCTGCTCGCGCGCACTTGGGATGGTCTCGGCCATTCGCTCGAGAATGAAAGTACGAGCCTGCTTGGCCTGCTCGAGCGCGTCTCGCATGATGCCGCTCGTCACGCCGGTGATCTTGATGTCCATCTGCAGCGCCGTGATGCCCTCGCTGGTGCCCGCGACCTTGAAATCCATGTCGCCGAGGTGGTCCTCAGCGCCCTGAATGTCAGTGAGGATGACGTAGTCGTCACCCTCCTTGATCAAGCCCATCGCAATTCCCGCTACGGGACGACGGATGTTGACACCCGCATCGAGAAGCGCAAGCGTCGATCCGCAGACTGATCCCATGGAGGATGAGCCATTCGATTCAAGCGTCTCTGAAACGATGCGGATGGTGTACGGGAAGTCTTCGGCGTCCGGAATCACCGGATCGAGCGCTCGCTGAGCGAGCGCGCCGTGACCGATATCGCGACGCTTCGGGCCGCGCATGAAACCGGTCTCACCGACCGAGTATGGAGGGAAGTTGTAGTGATGCATGTAGTGGCGCTCTTCTTCGAGCGACAGATCATCGATACGCTGACCCTCTTTGGCTGTTCCGAGCGTTAGCAGTGACATGATCTGAGTCTGGCCACGAGTGAACAGCCCGGAACCGTGTGTGCGTGGCGAGACCGACACGTCACATTCGATCGGACGAATCTCGTCGGATCCGCGACCGTCCGGGCGTCGCTTGTCAACAGCGATCTTGTGACGTACCAGGGCCTTGTAGATCGCATCCGTTGCCTTCTTCACAAGCTGGCGCGTGGTCTTATCGGGCCCCGAGCCGTCGTCGGCAACCCACGGAAAGTCGATTCCGTCTGCGATCTGCCCCAGTAGGGCGTTCCGTTTCGCGTGCTTGAGCTCTTTCGAGTCTTGCTCAGCATCAGTGAGTGCGCGAATCTCTGATTCGAACTGCGCACGAACGCGCTCTTCGACTGCCTCAAGACGCTGCTCGTCGGCAACCATCGCGAGCGCCGAGCGAACCTGCTGGCGCCTCGTGATGTCCTCTTCAGTCGAGGTCATCGTGATTGCTGGGCAGAGATCGGCTTCGATTGACACAAGTAGATCGTCGAGTGCATCCGGGCCGTCGGATTCGATCTTGCCGCGAATGTCCGCGGCAGATCGACGAGAAACCTCGTCGACGGTGTCCATGTCGATGTGCTTGGGCCGCCCAACCTGTCGCTGAAGTTCTTCCTGTGCGTCACAGAGTGAGCGGATCTCGGTGTGAGCCAACTCGAGGGCGGTGAGCAGAATGTCCTCGGGCACCTCGTCAGCGCCAGCCTCGACCATCGTGATGGCATCACGCGTACCGACGACCAGTAGGTCGAGCGGCGAGTCAACAAGCTGCGGAAGCGTGGGCTCGATGACGAAATTGTCCGCGTCGTCCATTCCGATACGAACCGCGCCTATCGGTCCGAGGAAAGGCAGCGAGGAGATCATCAACGACGCCGATGCTCCGTTGATCGCAAGCGTGTCGTGTGCATGAATCATGTCGATGGAGAGCGTCGTCGCGATCAACTGGACTTCGCTCTTGTATCCCTTCGGCCAAAGTGGGCGAATAGGACGGTCGATCATGCGGGCGTTAAGAATCGCTTTCTCCGTAGCGCGACCCTCGCGCTTGAAGAACCCGCCTGGGATTTTGCCCGCCGAGTACATCTTCTCTTCGACGTCAACTGTCAGTGGGAAGAAATCGACGTCCCTTCCCTCGAGACGGCCCTGGGCCGTCGACAGGATCATTGTGTCGCCGCTGCGAACAACAACCGCGCCGTCAGCCTGCTTCGCAAGCTGACCGCTTTCAAAGGTGATCTTTCGACCACCAATCTCCGCTACCGCGGAATGCTTAGTACCTAGAACGCTCATGGTCCTCCTCTCGCGCGATCGCAAGACGAAGGCGGAGGTTTGAGGCAACCCGCGATACGAACTCCCTCAAACATCCACCGCGTCTCGACCGCGGCTGCGACGCCTATCGCCGCAAGCCTAGTTCTTGAATCAGTGCTCGATACCTGTCCACATCCTTGCGCTCCAAATACGAGAGCAACCGGCGTCGACGCCCGACGAGCTTTAGCAGCCCGCGGCGGGTGTGATGATCCTTCCGATGCTGTTTCAGATGCTCGGTCAGGTTCTCGATGCGCTCCGTCAACACGGCTACCTGGACACCGGTCGACCCGGTGTCCGTCGCGTGACGGGCATGTGTTTCTCGAACTTCTTCTTTTCGTTCCTTTGTAATGCTCATAGGCGCATAAGGCTAGCAGTCGCTGTCAGCCGGGGGTTTCGCTCTCTTCGATCCAGCCCAAGCTAGCCAGGCCTGGTGGCGGCGCGCGCATCGGCAACGTCCCGGTCTATCTGCTGCACTAGAGCGTCTTCGTTCTCGAATGCCCGCTCGCCGCGAAGTCGTTGCCAGACTTCCACGGTCAGATACTCGCCGTAAAGGTCTCCTTCGAAATCGATCAGGTGTGCCTCAATTCGCCGCTCCGTGCCGCCATAGTGCGGGTTGACGCCAACCGACATCGCGACACGCTTTCCGCCGACCTGACCCGCGTAGATGCCGTAGGCAGGCACGAGTAGAGTCGGGTCGACAGCGAGGTTCGCCGTCGGAAAGCCAAGCGTCCCTCCCCTCCTGTCGCCAACAACGACGTCACCGGCAACCTCAAATGGTCGTCCGAGCATCCCAGCCGCTCGTGCAACGTCGCCCTCACCAAT
>JAUXJK010000305.1 GCA_030624785.1 Actinomycetes bacterium | reverse complement strand
TCGCGCACGAGAACCGGCTCGCCGTCGAGGTGCGCGAGCAGCTCGACGTTCGTGCCGTGCTCGACAATTCTTGGCGCGCGAATAAACACTCCCGGAAGGTGCGTGCCGTCATCCAACTCGACTGGTGATTCGAAACTCGCGACCTGCCTCCCGTAGCCGTTTCGACGAACGGTCACGTCGATCTCTCCAAGATGCAGCTGGCCGTCGACGCCATCGATCGAGTCCCGTGCGAGCACGATCATTCCGGCGCAGGTTCCGAACAGCGCACCCTCGAACCGGCTAAATGCCTCGTCGAGTTCGTAGAGACGCATGAGCCTGCCAATCGTCGTGGACTCGCCGCCCGGGATGACCAACCCGTCGAGACCATCGAGCTGCTCGGGCAGCCTGACCTCGCTGACGTTCGCGCCCAACGATTCGAGCACTACGCAGTGCTCGCGGAAGTCGCCCTGCAGAGCGAGGACGCCAACGTTCATGTGGTGAGCTTACGACTCGCCGTCGAAGTAGTCGACGCTGGAGTTGCGTCGGAAAAATGCAACGAAAGCATCCCCTCGCGTTCCACCGGGCTGCCACGAGATTGCTCCGACCTTGTCGCTGTCGGGGTATTCGACGACTTCGGGGCTGCTCATGGTCGAGACCATGAGCACTCGCACGGGTTGCTGAGAGCGGTTTTCGACCTGGTGAGCTCCAGCCTGGCCAACGGGAAAGATCTCCACGTCTCCGGGCGCCAGCTCGCGTTCACCTTCTGGCGTGCGCAGCGCCGGCGTGCCGTCGAGCACGATCAGCATCTCCTCGTTGCCATGATGAACGTGGTACGGAAAGAGTCGCTCGCCGGACGGGAGCTCGTACAGACTTGCTCCGAGGCCGGCGCCGCCCAGGCGGCGCGCCACCATTCGACGTTTCCAGCTGAACCCGGGCTCGTCTCGAGTGTCGTCCCAGTCCTCCGTGAAGAGGTTCTCCGGCACGGCTACCAGCCTCGTTGATCGAGTCGCTCTTCGAGCGGCAGCGCCGCGGCATCGATCCCGCGCATCGGCTCTCCCAGCCCCGTCGAAACGCGCGCGATGATCGCGGCGTCCCGGAAGTGAGTTGTCGCTTCGACGACCGCTTTCGCTCGCGTCGAGGGTTCGGAACTCTTGAAGATTCCCGAACCCACAAAGACGCCGTCAGCGCCCAGTTGCATACAGAGAGCCGCATCGGCCGGCGTTGCGATTCCACCGGCAGTGAACGTAACGACTGGAAGCCGCCCATTCTCGGCGACCCACTTCACGAGATCGTGTGAAGCTTGGTGCTCCTTCGCGGTGGTGTAGAGCTCCTCAGGTGAGAGTGATCCGAGCCGCCTGATCTCGCCGTACACGGCACGCATGTGTTGGACGGCGTTGACAACGTCGCCCGTCCCGGCCTCGCCCTTCGTCCGAATCATCGCGGCGCCTTCGCTGATTCGACGAAGCGCCTCGCCCATGTTGGTGGCTCCGCAGACGAAAGGCACGGTGAAGTTCCACTTGTCGACATGGTGCTTCTCATCAGCCGGCGTGAGAACCTCGCTCTCGTCGATGTAGTCGACCTCGAGCGCCTCGAGCACCTGCGCCTCGACGAAGTGCCCGATACGGCACTTGGCCATCACGGGAATGCTCACCGTCTGCTGTATCTCAATGATCCTCGTCGGGTCGGCCATGCGCGCCACACCACCGTCGCGACGGATGTCCGAAGGCACCCGCTCGAGCGCCATGACCGCGCACGCGCCAGCGTCCTCAGCGATCTTCGCCTGCTCGGCTGTCGTGACGTCCATGATGACGCCGCCCTTCAGCATCTCAGCGAGCCCGCTCTTGACTTTCAGTGTTCCCTGTTCAGCCATATCTGCAGTCTAACGCTGCCAAGGATCACGAGAGACGCGAGCGCGCCGGGCCGCGGCCCGGCGCGCCAACCTCGCCCCTTCTACCTGTCGTCGCTGGACTGGCCGAGGCGCCCGAGCAAACTCGTGAGCTCGAGCGGCAAGATGAACTTCGATGCCGGGCTCGCACCCACTGCCCTCAGCGTCTCGAGGTACTGCAAGTTCATCGTGTTGGTATCGAGGGTCTGCGCGATATCGTAGATCCTGCTGAGAGCATCGCGGTAGCCCTCCGCTTCGAGTACCTGCGCCTGGCGCCGGCCCTCAGCCTGGAGAATCTGCGCTTGCTTGTCGCCTTCCGCGCGAAGGATCGTCGACTGCCTTTCGCCTTCTGCGACCGTGATCTGAGCCTGCCGCGTTCCTTCCGCCTCGACGATCGTGGCACGCCGCACGCGCTCTGCGGACATCTGCCGGTTCATTGCTTCCTGGATTTCACGCGGCGGATCGATCTCGCGGATCTCGACGTTGGTGACCTTGATCGCCCACCGGGTCGTCTCTTCATCGAGCCTCGTGCGGATGAGCTCATTGATGCGTTCGCGTTGGGAGAGCACCTCGTCGAGCTGGATGTCGCCAATCACGGCGCGAAGCGTCGTCGTCGCGAGGCCGACGACTGCTGCTCTGTAGTTCTCCACCTCCAGAACAGAAAGATGCGCCTCGTTCAGGTCGACCCTCATGTAGACGAGGAAGTCGATGTCGATCGGCGCGTTGTCCTTCGTGATGTTCGTCTGCCGTGGAATGTCGAGCACCTCGATACGAGTGTCGACACGCACGATCTGGTGCAAGATTGGGATCGCGAGGACGACCCCCGGCCCCTTCATTCCTTCGAAACGTCCGAACCGGAATCTTGCGATCCGCTCATAGTCTCGGACGAAGTTAATAATCGCCACTAGGTGTACCCCTCTCTTCGTCTGCTTTGTCTCTTGTCTTCACGTCTGCCCGCGGCTATGCAGTCTCGGGAGTTTCAAGCGACGGGATGCTTGCCGGTTCGGGCTCGACCAGCAGACAGTTTTCGCGTCGCTCAGTGACTCTAACGCGTTCGCCCACCTCGGCGACGCCGGCCGTGACAAGCTCAGCGTCCCAACGCTCGCCCGCAACCATCACTGCCCCGCTCGGGTCGAGTCGTTCCCGTACATCAGCCAGGGCCCCGCGAAGGTTCTCATCTGCGTATGGGCTGACATACCCAACATCGTGTGTCGACTTCCGGATCTCACGCCCAATTAGCATCGCCACGAGGCCAACGAATATCGCCGCACCGACGAGCACCCACCGGTTGACACTCGGGCTACCTCCCACAAGGTCGGGCGGACCGAAAAATCCCACGACAAAGATCCCGCCCAGGACAAGCGTAACGATCCCGGCGGTGCCGAAAATCCCGAAACCGGGCGCCTGAGCTTCGAGCGCGAACAACACAACCGATGCCGCCAGAAGTGCTATTCCGGCCCACGAGAACGGCAGGTTCCCGACTCCGGCGAACCCGACGATCAG
>JAUXJK010000120.1 GCA_030624785.1 Actinomycetes bacterium | reverse complement strand
GGAGGCGAACTCGTCTCCGACTCGCGAATGATGGTTCACTACCACCGCACGACCGCTGACGGTCGCATCGCTTTCGGCAAGGGCGGCGGTGCCATGGGCGCCGCTGGCTACTTCGGTGACAACTTCCACTACGACCGGCGTCGCGCCGAGCTAACCGCTCGCCAGATGCGCTGGCTCTATCCAGACTTCGCAGACGTCGACGTGACACACGCGTGGTCGGGTCCCGTCGATCGATCGGTCAACGGCCTTCCATTCTTCGGCCGGGCTGACGGTCAGGACAACCTCTTATACGGCATCGGATTCTCCGGCAACGGCGTAGCACCGTGCGTCAATGGCGGCAAGATGCTCGCCTCACTCGCACTCGGAATCGACGATAGATGGACGCAAAGCGCGCTGGCCAGAGGCCCAGGGGCACTGTTCCCGCCCGAGCCAATCCGCTTCCTCGGTGGCAGTGTCGTGCGACATGCCATCAAGCGGAAGGAGACGTACGAGGACCGCGGCGACGTGGCACCCGGCTTGCTCAAGTACCTGGCAGGATTTGCCCCCGAGCCGTACTTCAAGATGGGCGCGAAGCCGACGACGAAGCAGGTAAGCAAGACCACCAGCGAGAGGTGAGCAGCTTCACTGGCAAGGTGGCGATCGTCACCGGCGCCACGGAAGGCATTGGCGCCGCCGTCGCAGAGTCGCTCGTGCGCCAAGGAGCATCCGTGATCGGCGTCGCGCGACGTATCGAGCTCGGCAGGCGGATGGTGCAGCAGCTCGGGCCGGAATCTGCCGTCTTTCTACCTGGCGACGTAGCCGAACCGGAGACCGCCTCGCGGGCGGTTGCGTCGGCCGCGGAACATTTCGGCCCTGTCGATGTACTCATCAACAACGCAGCGGTCGACCTGACCGGCCCCTCGCTGATCGATACCCCGGCAGAAGACGCGCGCCGAGCCGTCGAAGTGAACCTGCTTGGCGCTCTGTGGATGCTCCAGGCGACAGCCGAGGCGATGCTAGGACGCGGGGGCTCCATCGTCAACGTCGCCTCCCGTACGGGGATCGTCGGTGTGCCGACCATGGCCGTGTACGGGGCAACGAAGGCGGCGCTGCTATCGCTGACGCGAACAGCTGCACTCGAGCTGGCGGACGACGGTATCCGGGTGAACGCCGTTGCGCCGGGCCTGACAGAGACACCCCTCGTGAAGACCTGGATAGCCCGACAACCTGATCCAGACTCGTTCCGCCGTGAGCGTGCCGAGACCGTTCCGCTAGGCCGCTTCGCCGACCCAACGGAGGTGTCCGATGCCATCCTGTTCCTCGCTTCGTCTGCCGCGAGCCACATCACAGGTGTCACGCTGCCCGTAGACGGGGGATACACGGCCGCATAGTTGGCGAGCTACAAGCTTAGGCTCCGACTGTCATTTGCGGCCGATGACGCCGAGCCGAGATAATGCTGGACGAACGGGCGACGTGCGAGGAATGGAGAGGCCGCGATGAGCGCTGGAATAGCCATGGGACTTCAGCGCGTTGCGCGCGCGGACGGCACTGCCGCTCTGGTCGCTGTGAGCTCGAACGGTCTCCACCCCATCGACGCAACGCTCGACCAGCTGCTCGCTTGTCCGCTCGACGAGGTTTACGCCGTAATCGACAGCAGTGTGCAGCGTCCAGCACTGACGGACGTCGGGCCCGTGCTGGCGCCAGTCGAATCGCAGGAGGTCTGGGCGGCCGGCGTCACCTACGAGCGCTCACGCCAGGCCCGGGTCGAGGAATCGACAGTCAAAGATGTCTACGACCTCGCGTTCGAGGCCGAACGACCCGAGATCTTCATGAAGGCAGCCGGCTGGCGAGTGCCGGCTCCAGGCTCGCCGCTGCGTATTCGCGCTGACTCGACCTGGGACGTCCCGGAGCCCGAACTGGCGTTGGTGATCACGGCGACGGGCGAGCTCGCCGGCTACCTCGTCGCCGACGATCTCTCGTCGCGTTCGATCGAGGGTCAGAATCCCCTGTACCTCGCGCAGGCGAAGATCTTCGATGATGCATTGGCGCTTTCTGACACGCTCGTGCTCGCACGTGGTGTCGACCGGGCGATTGAGTCGGCACGCATCGACCTTCGTATCGAGCGTGATGGCTCGGAGGCGTTCGCGGGCCACACGAGCGTCGCGTCGATGAAGCGCTCTTTCTCGGAGCTCATTGGCTATCTTTTCAGGGAGTTGTCACATCCTGCGGGCGTGGTCCTCTGCACCGGCACCGGGCTTGTTCCGCCCGATGAGTTCACGCTCGAGGACGGCGACGACGTCGAAATCACCATCGAGGGTGTTGGACAGCTACAGCACTCGGTATACCGGTCAAAGAGAGGCGTCGCATGAGCGCAGCAACATCACCAGTCGAGGTTCGGCACCTGATCGGCGGCGAGTGGACAGGCTCAGCCGAAGCCGAGCGACGCAACCCCGCGCGCTCAGACGAGCTCGTCGCGAACCTCGCCGTGGGCACCGCCAGCGATGTCGAGGCCGCACTTAGCGCGGCGACAGATGCGTTTCGCGCGTGGCGCAATACGGCGCCTCCTGCTCGGGGCGCGATCCTGGGGCGAGCCGCGGAGCTTCTCGCGTCAAGAAGCGCGGAGGTCAGCCAGGCCCTCTGCGCCGAAGAGGGCAAGACCCTCGCCGAAGCAACCGGAGAGGTGACGCGCGCGACCGACATTCTGCGCTTCCACGCCGGCGAGGGATGGCGTCTCAAAGGCGAGACCATTCCATCGTCCGTGCCTGGCACGAGCATCTACACGGTCAAGGAACCGCTCGGGGTCGTGGCACTCATTACACCATGGAATTTCCCGATCGCGATTCCCACCTGGAAACTGGCTCCGGCTCTCGTGGCTGGAAACTGCGTGGTGATGAAGCCGGCCGCTATTACGCCGCTCTCTGTCCAGCTGCTCGCGGAATGCCTCCTCGAAGCTGGCTTGCCGGCCGGTGTGCTGAACATCGTGAATGGGTCGGGGAGCGTCGTCGGTGAGGCACTCGTGCATGACCCGCGCGTCGCCGCGATTTCATTCACAGGGTCGACTGACGTGGGAATGCGAATCAACGAGATAGGAAGCGCTCGACTGGCTCGCGTCCAGCTTGAGATGGGTGGAAAGAACGCACTGGTCGTTCTCGATGATGCTGATCCGGACATCGCTGCCGGCGTGGCAGCCGCAGGTGGATGGGCGCTTACCGGCCAGGCGTGTACCGCCACGAGCCGTGTCATCTGCACGCCAGGCATTCACGACGCCTTCGTCGAGGCTCTCGCGGCCAAAGCGTCGGACTTCGCGCCCGGGGACGGTCAAGAGGCTGGCGTCAACATGGGTCCCGTTGTCAGCGAGAGTCAACTCGAAACGGACAAGAACTACATCGCGATTGGCAGAGACGAGGGAGCAGAACTCGTCACTGGTGGCGCCGTTGCTAGCGGACAGCTGTTCGAACCAACGATCTTTGCAGGCGTCACAGCCTCGATGCGCATTGCGAGCGAGGAGATCTTTGGCCCGGTGATCAGCGTGCTCGCCGTGGACGACCTCGACGCCGCCATCGGACTCGCGAATGACTCAAACTATGGCCTTACCGGCGGGATCGTCACCAATGACCTGCGCGCAGCGATGCGCTTCGCAGATGAGGCGGAAGTCGGGGTTGTCAAGATCAACCGTCCAACGACTGGAGTAGACCTGAATGCCCCGTTTGGCGGCATCAAACGCTCTTCGAGCGACACGTTCCGTGAACAGGGAAGCGTCGCCGTCGACTTCTACACGCGCCTCAAGAGCGTCTACATCGGCGTATAAAGCCTCACATACTGCGCCTGGCGCGCCCGTGGTGCCCTCGGAACAGGCGATCGTTCGGGCGCTGGCGTTCCCCGGCGAGATCAAACGCCTGTTCGCCCTACAAGCGTAGGAGAGCGCGAAGCTCCTCGATCGTCGTCGCCTCACCCGAGGCCTTGTCCGGCCGATAGCGCTTGACGCGGGCGAAGCGTAGTGCGACGCCGCCCGGATAGCGCGTCGAGCGTTGAATTCCATCGAGCGCGATCTCGACGACAAGCTCCTCGCGCACACGGACAGTGACGCGTTCACGCTCGACCTCTCGCGCAAGAAGTTCCGTCGTCTGCCAGCCGAGCAGCTCGTCGGTCATTCCCTTGAACGTCTTACCGACCATGACAAACGTCCCGTCGATATTCCGCGCACCGAGGTGGAGATTCGAAAGCCAGCCTTCGCGCCGCCCGTGACCCCAGTCGGCGGCGAGCACGACGAGATCGACCGTGACGACGGGCTTCACCTTTCGCCAGGCCTTGCCGCGACGACCGGCCTCGTAGGCCGCATCGAGGTTCTTGACCATCACGCCTTCATGGCCGGCTTGGATCGCCTCTTCAAGGAACGCACGGGCCTCTGCTGGATCAGCGATCACGCGCCCAGGCGTCACGGTGTCGCCGACAAGACCCTCCAACGCGCGGCGCCGAAGGCTGAAGGGCTCGTCGATCAGATCCACTCCGTCGAGGTGGAGACAGTCGAAGTAGAAGGCCGTCATCTGCCTTGCATGACGCTGATCTCGCGCGAAGCGACTAATCGACTCCTGGAACGGGGCAGGTCGTTCTCCCTCCCCCATGGCCATCGCCTCGCCGTCCAGTACGACCATGTCGGTTTGCAGCTCCGAAACAGCTACGACGAGCTCTGGAAGTCTGGTCGTGACATCGTTGAGATTCCGCGTGTAGATACGCACGTCGTCGCCGCTGCGGTGAACCTGGATGCGCGCACCATCGAGCTTCCATTCCACGAACGCTCGGCCGAGTTCGTCGATGGCGTCCTCGACCGTCTCAGCGCTCGCCGCGAGCATCGGCTTGAGCGGGCGCAGCAACTCCAGGCTGAGCGCCATCAGCCCTTCCTCGCCTTGCGTCAGCGCGATCTGCGCCGTGTGTCCCAGATCGCCGGTGAGCATGACGGCACGGCGCACAGCCGCCTGCGACACGCCGGCCCCCTTGGCGACAGCGTCGGCCACAATTCCCTCCAGGGCGCCCTGACGGAGCTCGCCAGTAAGTAGGCGCCGCAGGAAGCGCTGCTCGCCCTCGGTTGCACGGGCGAGAAGCGAGCCGAGTTCGTCGCGGCGCCGAGACTCGACGCCGGGGCCCGACATCTCGGCAAGCGAGCCGAGCGTCGCATCAACCTCGGCGAGCGTCAGGGTCGGCTGACTGGACGCGTCAACGTCAACCGCTTGCAGAGTGGCCCAGCCGGTGCCAATCCTCCCTTGCCGCGGGCGTCCACGCAAGAAGCCAACAGCGACCACGGCCTCATTGGCGTCAACCGCGCGAAACACGGCGGCAAGTACCTGGATCTTCTCTGTCCGTTTACGGGTCGCGGCGGTTGTCTCCGACGCGTCTACGAGCGTTTCGAAGCGCATCGTTCCATTCTCGCTCACACCAGCGTCTGTGAGAAGATACGCGCCATGAAAAAACGAATGAAATTCGGAATCTTCACGGGACCGCAGAATGTGACCTGGAGCGAGATGCGCGAGGTCTGGGAGTTCGCCGACCGTTCCGGCTTCGACTCGGGCTTTGTCTGGGACCACCTGATACCGATCGTCGGTGACCTAGACAATGACCAGCTAGAAGGCTGGACAGTCCTGAGTGCTCTCGCGATGGTGACCGAGAAGCTCGAGGTCGGACACCTCGTGCTGGCCAATACATTCCGTCACCCTGCACTCCTTTCGAAGATGGCAACGACGCTTGACCACGCCACCGGGGGTCGCGTCGTACTAGGGATCGGAACCGGGTACTACCCGGCCGAACACGAGAACTACGGCCTCGATCTCCCTTCGAAGAAGGACCGCGCAGAGATGCTCGCGGAGTCGCTCGAGATCATCCGTGGCATGTGGTCGCCGGGGCGCTTCACGTATAACGGCAGCTACTACACGGTCAAGGACGCGCCGGCCATGCCAGCGCCGGTTCAGTCGCCTGGCCCACCGATCTTGCTCGGCGGAGCGGGCGAACGTCTTATGCACAACGTGGCGCGCTATGCCGATCGGTGGGATCTCCCGGACGGAGCCGCGGGTGTGACTCCCGACCATTTCCGGATGAAATGGGAACGAGTACGGGCGCTCTGCGACGAGATCGGCCGCGACGCCAACGAGATCGAGACCAGCACATCGCTGGTTCCGATCATCGGCGAGGAGAGCGAGGTCGCTCGACGCATCGGCGATCTACAAGCACGTGTTGGCTGGGACGACGAACAGGCGCAACGCCATGTGCTGGCCGGTACGCCGGAGCAGGTCATTGAGCAGATCCACGCCTGGAGAGAAGCTGGCGTCGATCACCTGCTTCTGAGCCTCTGGCCGGGGCTCAACTACGGCGAGGCGGAAGTCTTCGCCGAGAGCGTGATGCAACAGTTCCACGCGAGCTGATCGGCGCACCAACCCAAACTCGAGCCGCAATCGTTAGTTCATTCGTCGCTCATGAGG
>JAUXJK010000017.1 GCA_030624785.1 Actinomycetes bacterium | reverse complement strand
TGACCGCAGCCGCGTGCACTACAGCCGCGTTCGCGCTTGGCGGCGTCCTACTCGGTGGACTCATTACGTTCGGCATCGAGCGCTGATCCGTCCGCGCGCAGCGGACGGATGATGAGCGTGTTGGGCGCCGGCTGATTCTCAACGAACTGGTGACGGCCCAAGCAGCGGTGGAGACGACCCTGAAGCTAGGCGTGATCTACGTCGTCTCGCTTCCGACACTTGTCGACGACTACTGGCGAGCCTATGCGCCGGTTCTCGCGCGAAGCATCGACGACGACTCGTGGTCGGCCGTCTCGGGCGCGTACGCGACGGGCATCCTCCCGGCGCGGCGTCAGGTGGAGGTCCAACAGGCGGGGCTTCTTCGAGACAATGACCGCGTGTCGTTCGAGAGCTCTCTCGCCTCGATCATGCTAGGTGGGGACGCGTTGAGGTGATCGAGGTGTGCGGTCCTTGTGCGGTCCGACGGTCTCGCGGTCGCGCGTCGGACACCAGAAACCCCACCGTGTGAGGATGGAGCGTACCGGGCTCGAACCGGTGACCTCCGGCTTGCAAAGCCGGCGCTCTCCCAACTGAGCTAACGCCCCTAGCACCGCAAGGCTACCGACTCACCCGCCTCTCGCACCCCCACTGTGGGACGATCGCGGAAGGTGTTCGGCGCCGCACGATCTCGAGCAGTCTTCGACAGATTCGGCAACGACCCTGCTGCGCCCGACACTCGAAGTCTGACGTTCCTCTCCAGAAAGGCGACGGGCGACCAAAAAGCCGCCCGCCTACCTGGATGGAACTAAAGCGGCGGAGTTAGTCCCCCCAGTCAAACTCTCGCGTGCGTCCCCAGAGACTTTCCTCATCTGGGTCAGACGGCTGACCGTTCGGAAGTGCGAGCACAAGCTCACGATCCAGAGCCGGTTGTGTGCCCGAGATCGTCTCTTCAATACGGGCCTGCTCTTCGGTCTTGAACAGCGGGTGATTCTCTAGGTCATCGCCGTTCAGGTACTTACCGATCGGCATATCACTATCCAGATCAGCGTTCTTACGCTTGAGGTCTAGATGTTCTTCGATGACTCTGGCAAAGGTCGAGCTTCCTTCGAACTTCATCCGGTCGTCTCCTCCGTCCTCCGGGAACACAGGACATCCAAGCTCGAGAAGTGTAAAGGATTCCTCATAGATGTCAAGAAGGTACCTAGTTGGCCGGACGCGCTTCGCCTCGCTGAGGGGCGCGCGAACTCCGAAAAAGGCTAGAAAACGTCGCGGCTAAGCATGACGGCGACGATCATTCCGATCAGCCACCCGGCAGTCGCAACGCCTACGGCCCAGGCCGCTAGACGCTTCTGTCCACCGCCGATACCTGCAGCCACGAGTGCCACGGCCATGGCTGGCGGGCCGATCCGAAGCGGAACGAAAAAGACAGAGGCGATGCCGGCAAAGATCGCCGCAGCCGCGAGATAGCCGGCCACCACATCTCTGAGTGGTGTCGACTGATCGACCTCTTGAATCTCTTGAACCTCAGGCGTGTTCATCGAACTTCCTCGCTGTCGACGCGTTGTGCGTGTACCGGCGTCCGCAGACGCGCCCTACGAAGCGGCGCGCCGTGAGGCCCTTGTCGATGCGAGAGCCTCGCCGAGCGGCCGCCCCGCCTCCAAGAGTTGGGATGGGGCCCGTCGGTTCCGGATGATCCGTCGCCGCCGGGCGACCCCCCGGTCTCGTGGTCGGGCGTCGCCTTGATCGCCCACCAGACGACCCACGCAAGCCAGAGCGTTGGAATCTTCAGGGCGACGATGAAGAAGAGCAGGTGCCAGATCATGCGCGTGGCCAAGTCTACCGCGCTGAGAGTTCCGCACACCTTGTTCCGGCCAGGGCCCTAGCGCCATAGACTCATGCAGGGGACTCCCGCTATTCATCATGACCGTCGTGATCTCCCACCCAGACTTCGCGACCGCGCACCCAACCGGGTCGCACCCGGAGCGACAGGAGCGGCTGTCCGTTCTTCTAGACGCGTTTCCGGAGTCTGTGACAGCCCCATCAGCCTCGAGAGAGCAGATCGAGTGGTGCCACGAGGCCGACTACGTGGAACACGTTCGCGCTTCGTCTGCGAGCGGCGCCCAGCAGCAGCTCGATGCCGACACGATCTGCACTCCGAGCAGCTACGAGCTCGCACGACGAGCCGCGGGGGCAGCCATCGCCGCCACGGAGCAGTCGGGCTTCGCGCTCGTGCGTCCTCCCGGTCACCACGCGTTGCCTGACAGGGCGATGGGCTTCTGTCTCTTCAACAACGTCGCTATCGCGGCGCGCTTTGCTCAACGCGAGCTCGGCCTGGCCAGAGTCGCCATTCTCGACTGGGACGTCCACCACGGAAACGGCACGCACGACATGTTCTGGGATGACCCGTCCGTGCTATTCGCGTCTATCCACCAGGCGCCCTTCTATCCCGGCACCGGACGAGCCGAGGACAGCAACGAGACCACCGTCAACGTGCCGCTTCTGGCGGGGTCAGGGGACGAGGACTACGTCGAGGTGATGGAGCGCATCGTCGAACCACGAATCGAAGCGTTCGCACCCGACATCCTGCTCGTGTCGGCCGGATTCGACGCAGCCGCATGCGACCCCCTCGGCGGGATGAACGTGAGCGCAGACGGCTTCTGTGAACTCGCAACGCGCGGGGCACGGCTCGCCCCTCGAATTGCACTCGTGCTGGAAGGCGGGTACAACGTGGACACGCTTCCCGGGCTCGTACGCGCAACATTGCGCGGGCTCGATGCGGGCGTAGACCGGTAAAGGGCCAGGAACGGAAGAGCCACGATGGACGTAACAGAAGCTGAGTTCGAACAATCCGTGATCCAACGCTCACGCGAGCTGCCAGTCGTCGTCGACTACTGGGCAGAGTGGTGCGAGCCCTGCAAGACACTCACGCCAGTCCTCGAGTCGGAGATATCCGCTCGCGATGGCCAGATCGAGCTCGCCAAGATCGACGTCGAGACCAACAAGGAACTCGCCGAGACGTACGCGGTGCGCGGCATTCCCGCGGTCAAGGCTTTCCGCGACGGACGCGTCGTCGACGAGTTCACAGGCGTACGCACGGCCGGGCTCGTCTCCGAGTTCCTCGACGGACTTCTGGGGCCGAGCGCCGGCGAGAAACTCGTCGAAGAGCTCGGCGAGAGCTCCGAGTTTCCAGAGATCGTTGGCCCGCTCGCCGAAGGTGATTACGAACGGGCACTCGAGTGGCTGATCAACGAAGTACCCGGGGCTGATGCCGAGCGACGCGATCGCATCCGTCAGGTGATGGTCGAGATCTTCAATGAACTCGGCGCTGAGCACCCCGTGGCGACGACGTATCGTCGGCGCCTCGCAAGCGCCCTGTACTAGCCGCGCGCACCTAGCCTCGCACGCGCACCTGGCTTCGCCGGCGCAGCTAGCCTGGCCCTTCGCCCGCACGAGCGCTCTGGATTGGTGTCCTTTCGTGACGTTTTCGTCACGCCACCTGTCCTCTTCGGCCGATTCGAAACCGGCTCTGGCGACGTAGGTTCGATCTCGCAGCGACACCCGCCTGCTTGGCCTTGAGGGAGGTGAGCATCGAGATGTTGAAACATCGAACGCACGCGCATTTTGCTTTCGAGCGCACTACACCCACCGGCAACCTTCGAGCCGGACGAAACCAGTACGACGTGAAAGGAGACAGATCGTGAACAACGTTTTCGCGGCACTCCTCACACGTAGGAGTCGCATCATTCTTCCGTTCTTGTTCGCCTATGGCCTGGCCCTGTACCTCGTGGCCGGCACGATCGGCGACGCCTTCTCGGGTCAGGTTGAGAATCCCAAATCCGAAATTTCGGTCGAACGGGCAGGAAGGGTTCCAGGCCAGCCCGGGATCAAGGCCTCCGACAGGGCGAAGGCCGTTCGCGCGACCGAAACGGCAACCGAAGTACGCAACCTCACGCGCGACAAGGCCGCGTCCGTTGCCGAGATCGGCCCCTGGACAGCGAGCGACAACCCAGCAAACGATGGCCCGAAGCCCCAAGGACAGGCAGGAGTCGCGATCCGGATCGATCTGCCTGAAGCAGTCGACCTCGACCTCGGCGCAACCCCAGGAAGCGTTGCCGCATTGGCCGATCGTTCAGTGGCCGGCGCACGGGTCGATGCTGACGTCGTGGAGGACGTGCGGTCGGTCGTCGTGCTCTACGACCCTGCGACTGACAAGATCGTGTCCGTCCTTCCGGTGCCGAAGGACGCGCCACCGGCGGCGACTAGCGTTTGGCCACCGACCGACCTCCCGCCACTCGACGACGCCCCCAAAGGCCAAGGATCGAACTCGGGTCGAGCCCAGGGCGGCGACACATCACCAGGTTCGCCCGGTAGTGGCGGAAAACTGAACCCAACAGTTGAAGGAGCGGTGTCGGGTGAATAGGACATCACGCTGGCTGCTCGCGCTCGCGGCCGTCGTCGCCGTCACGACAGGTGTTGTCAAGACGGCTGACCACACTGCGAACGGCGCCTCCACGTCACGCCTCTCGAAGGTGACGGTCCACGAAGACAGGTTCTGGAACTACGACTTCACGACGAACCGAGTTCACGCGAACAGGGTCGACTGGCCCATCGGGCTCGTGTTCTTCGGCAACGCAACGATCAACAAGGTCAAGAACATTCTTGGCAACGAGTACGACCGCTCGGGCAGCGCGATGTGGGGTCGAATCAACGATGGGCCTCGTTGGCGCTGGGACACGGATAGGGGCCGAAAGACAACCGCGTGTCCAGGGTTGCCTTTGCGACCTGCATTGGCGCGGCACTACCGCGTGTACGCCGACGGCGACGACCGGCTGTACAACCCATCCTGGGGCTTCTACGTCATCGGGTCAACGCACTACGACATCCGAGAGTGCGCAGTCTCGGGCAAACAGTTCGGCTGGTCCGAGAACTCGGAAGACTGGGTCGTCTGGCGCTGGAGCGTCAACGGCTACTGGGCCCAGAACGACTGGACGGGAATCGGCAACCAGGAGCCGCTGCGCGTAGAAGGAAACCACGTCTGGTCGAACAACGGGCGTGCATCGCGCCTCCATACGCCGTAGCGATCGATGCGCAAGCCTCTGACACATGTTCGAGCGCTTCTCCTCCCTTTCGTCGCGCTCGCAACCGTGCTTTCTGAGCCGCCACAACTCGTGGCCGCTACTCCAGCCGCACCGACACCAGTCGCGAGCTTGCGCACAATGGCGAAGTCACCCGTCTCCATCGGGGCGGGTGACTTCGCACTCGACCGCGCTTTCCACACGGCAACCAAACGCTTCGAGTTCCAGCTTCCACCCGGCACAGTCCCACTCGAAAACACAGACGGCTGGTTTCTCCTCGACCTGAACTACGTCGTCACGTTCGGCGCCGACTCCGATCCAGGCTTCGCGTGGATATCGGCCGCGACCAACAACGCGACCGCCGCGCAACTCGAGTACGAACTGACGCGCAATGGAGAGTTGTCGATTCGCGAGTCGAGGGTCACCCTCGTCGACGGCCAAGACTCCCGCGAGCTCGACGGGCTTTCGACGGGTGTCGAGTACACGAACTACGCACGCGATCAGGGTGTCCGGGATGGAGACAATACGTTCACCCTTCGTGTCGAACACACGGACGGAGTCCTTATCGAACAGGTCGCGTTCCGCGAAGACACCGGCGTGTCGACAACGGTCGTACCGCCTTACCCGCTCGCCATCCACGCCACCCTTCCAGCCGAGGCGATACATGCGGGCGATGAGTTCGCGGTGACCGTCATGCTGGAGAACCGCTCTGGAGCTGATCTGGGCGATGTCGTGGTCGACGTCGTGCCAGCCGACGGAGTCGCCGTCCCACTCGACGGGACCACTCACGACATCGGGCTCGTCGAGGGCATCGAGGAGCTGGTCCTACGCTTCGAGGCACTTCGCTCGGGCCCTGGTCAGATAACAGTGCGTGCGACGTCACAGCGAAACAGACCTTCAGCGCCTCTTGATCTGTTCGTCCTACCCGCCTCAGGCACGAGCGTCACCGTGCTCACCCTGATCGCGATTGCTGCGAGCGCGCCGGTCATGCTCGGAATAGCCATAGCGTGGGCGTTCGCGCGTAGACGAAACCGTCGACGCTGCGACTAGCCGGCCGGCGCGCACCGGGATGGCGAGTTGCGGTTGCCAGGCTCGTCACTATGCTGCGTCTCCGGAATGAACGACGCGCGCCGATACACACTTGCATGAGCACGCAACGAATCGCATACCTGGGCCCAGCGGGCACGTTCACCGAGCAAGCTCTCCTTACGCAGGCTGACCTCGCCACGCTCGAACGCGTCTCAGTGCCCACGATCCGCGGCGTGCTCGAAGCCACCGACGCTGGCGACGTTGATCTTGGATTCGCTGCCATCGAAAACTCCATTGAAGGCGCGGTCAATGCCACACTCGATGCGCTCGCATTCGAGCTCGACCTCCTAATTCAGCGAGAGGTGATCCACCCGGTCGAGATGTGCCTACTGGGACGCGAAGGATCATCTCTGGAGCAGATTCGTAGCGTGGTGTCGTTCCCACACGCGGCGGCTCAGTGCCACAAGTACCTTGCCGAGACGTTCGATCACGTCGACATCGTCGCTGCCAATTCAACGGCCGAAGCGGCGCAGCACCTCGCCCGCGACGGTGAGAGCACAACCGCTGTCATCGGCAACGCGCTCGCTGGTTCAACCTACGGCCTCGAAGTGCTCGCTCGACAGGTCGAAGACCACCCCGGGAACCACACCCGCTTCGTTGTGGTCGCGCGCGAAGGCATCCCGGCTCCGACCGGACACGACAAGACCTCGATAGTGACATTCCAGCGAGCCGACCGACCGGGCAGTCTCGTCAACATCCTCCAGGAGTTCTCGGCCCGTTCGATCAACCTCACGCACCTGCAGTCACGACCAACAAAGCGTGAGCTCGGCGACTACTGCTTCGTCATTGAACTCGAAGGACATGTCGCCGACGAGCGGGTTACCGACTGCCTCAAGAACGTACACGCAAAACAAGCGCATGTCCGGTTCCTCGGCTCATACCCGGCCGTTGGCGCACACGCCGATAACTCGCGCACCGAGGCGAATGAAGCCTGGGACGACGCAGAGCGCTGGATCGAGAAGATCCGCGCCAGAGTCGGCTAGCCGTTCTACGGAGCCACAGCGCTGGTCGTCGCGCCGCCGGGCGCTGGTCGTCGCGCAGTCGCGCGCTAGTCGTCGCGGAGTCGCTTGGGAAGCCGGAAGTACACGTCTTCACGCGTTAGCTCGACCTCTTCACGATCTGCGTAGCCGAGCTCGGCGAGTCGATCTGCGACACCATTGACGAGCGAGTCTGGTGAGGATGCGCCAGCCGTCAAGCCGACCACCTCGTGTCCGACCAACCAGCTGGGATCGAGCTGCGACGCATCATCGAGCAGGTGCGCCTCAGAGCCGGCATCGCACGCTACCTCGACGAGACGATTCGCGTTCGAGCTATTCACGGAGCCGACGACGAGGACCAGCGACGCATCGTTGCAGATCTGCGTCACCGCGTCCTGACGATTCTGTGTCGCGTAGCAGATGTCAGCAGAGGGCGGCCCAACTAGATCAGGGAACCGGTCGCGAAGAGCGTCGACCACGTCTGTTGTGTCATCCACCGAGAGAGTCGTTTGCGTGAGGTACGCAACCAGCTGATCATCCTCGATCTCGAGTTCCGCGACATCGTCGACGGTCTCGACGAGAACCATGGCGTCAGGCGCCTCACCCATCGTTCCGACGACCTCCTCGTGGGCCTCATGTCCGACAAGCGCGATCTTCAAGCCTCTTCCCGCATAGCGCCGAGCCTCGGCATGCACCTTGGAAACGAGAGGACAGGTCGCATCGATGACCTCGAGATTGCGCTCCTCACACTTGCGATACACCGGTGGCGCAACGCCATGTGCCGAGAGCACAACTAGCGCGCCCTCGGGAACCTCTTCCTCGGTCTCCACGAAGATAGCCCCACGTTCCTCAAGGTCACGGACAACGTGAACGTTGTGGACAATCTGATGCCGCACGTAGACCGGTGGCCCGTGCTCCTCGAGCAGCTTCTCGACGATGTCGATGGCGCGAACGACACCAGCACAGAAGCTGCGCGGCGCCGCAACTAGGACGCGTTTCGACATGCTTGTGCACCTCCAGCGAGCGCGCACGCGGCGCGCTCCAACGATTTCAGGGCCCGACGTGCAGCTCGGGCTGAGCTGATCGCCCGTCTCGGTTCTGTCAAGAACGACTTCAACACGATGCCCCAGCGTACGCCACCGGCCTCGGTTGCCGCGTGCGCGAGTCCGCCGATCTCGCGCTCAGGACCGTCCGCGATCGCGCGAACACTGCCAACCAGACGTCCTGAGGCGGCAAGCACCCCGCTCTCCAAGTCAACGGCGAGAGCGCCCGTGCGTCGCGCGATGTCGTCACGCTCGAGCGGATCGTCGATCACATGCTCAGCGGCACACACCGTCGCGACACTCGCTCCAGGCACGCTAAGTGGCGCACCCTCCCACAAGACGTGTCCATTGGAGTCGACGATCCGGTCAGCCGTGACGACCGTACCCGGCTCAATTCCGGGAACGAGAGCACCCGCTAGGCCGAAGCTCACGATCTGTCCGGGCGGCGGGCCAAGCGTTGCGCGAAGCCCAACGCGGGCAGCGTGCGCGCCGGCTTTACGCGCTACGCGTTCCTCGGACGAAAGCGCGCACGCGAGTGTGAGGTTCGCGCTCACGAGACTTCCCGACTCGCTACTTCAGCGTCCAGGCGAGACTGCGAACCGTTTCCTTGAGACTGTCTGTCGTCGCAACCGTGGCGGCTGGTTCGAACCCTGAATGAATGCCGCAATGCTCGCAACGCGAGTCGTTGCCGGGGCCGTATCGCTCCCACTCGATGCCGTCCACAAGCGCCTCGTAGCTCGGGAAGATCCCGTCCGTCAATAGGTAGCAGGGACCCTTCCAGCCATACGGGTTGCGGGTGACCGATCCCCACGGAGCGCAGGCCAACTTGCGATCCCCAACCAGGAAGTCCTGGTACACAGGGCTCGCGAGCCATCGGTAGCCGTGCTTGCGTGCGACAGACTGGATCGCCTTGAACTTCACCTCGTGCTCTGCGCGCGTCATCGTCAACGTGGGATCGATTTGCGAGTACTGGTAGCCAGGCGCGATCAGCATCCCGTCGATTCCAACATCGTTGGTGAGGAAGTGCATCATCTCCTGCACGTCGTTGACGTCGGTCTCTTTGAAGACCGTGGTATTCGTCGTGACGCGGAAACCCTTGGAGCGTGCCTCCTTGATCGCGTCGACGGCGACATGCCAGAGACCCGGGTAATCGCAGATGTAGTCGTGAATCTCCCGCATCCCGTCGAGATGAACGACAAACGTCAGGCGCGGATCAGGCTTGAACTCAGACAGCATCTCGCTCAGCCGAAGTGCGTTGGTGCAGAGCTGCACGTTGCGCCTCATCTCGATGAACCGGCCGACGACCTGCTCGATTCCCTTGAAAATGAGTGGTTCGCCACCGCAAACGGAGATGACCGGCGCGGGACACTGAACGGCGGTATCGATACATTCCTCCACCGTCAAGCGCGCCTTGTTTGACTCGTATTCGCGGATCTTTCCGCAACCGATACAGGCGATGTTGCAGCCCAGGGTCGGCTCAAGCATGATCACGAGCGGGTAGCGCTCGGTCCGTCGCTGGGAAGCGACATACCGTCCAATTTGAACCGTGCTGCGCAACGGAAACTTCATGCTGTTTGCTTCTCCCTTCCCTGGATCGCCGCGCGCACCGCGCGACCGAGAGCATTCTCTACTGGTCCTGCACGATAGCCCAGCCTATCTTGAGCCTTCTGAGAAGAAAAGTACATGGGCAAGCGGGCGAGCCGCACTTCGTCCTCATTCGCCAGGCCCACGGACGCCGCAAGCCGGGCCGCGAGATACGGCACGCGCAGCCGCGGCCGCGTTCGTCCGGCGAGCCGAGCGATTGCCGCAAAAAGATCCTCCAGTGACAGATTCACGCCCCCGAGCAGGTAACGCTCGCCCCGTACGCCATGCTCGTACGCGAGCACGTGGCCACGCGCGACATCGCGCACATCGACGATGTTCAACCCCGTAGTGCCGACGTAGCCACGAATCTGGCCGGCCGCCACGCCCTCGATCATTCGTCCGGTCGGAGTTGGCTTGTGATCGCCGTCACCGACCGGCGCAGTCGGGTTGACGACAACAGCATCGAGGCCTTGCTCAGCCGCTGCGAGCACGAGTCGCTCTGCCTCAAGCTTGGTGCGCTTGTAGGCGACGGCAAGCTCCCAGTCGGGCGGTGAGTCGAGCTCCGTCGCTTCTCGTCCCGCAACGGGACCGCAGGTTCCCGCGGTACTCGTATGAACAAGGCGACGTACACCCGCTCCAAGACACGCATCGATCACATTCTGGGTCCCCTGGACATTGACCGCTTCCATGTCTGCGTCGTCGGCCTCGAAGCTGTAGAGAGCCGCCACGTGAAACACGGCGTCGTTCCCCTGAACGGCGCGCGCGATGGCGGGCGCGTCGCGCAGATCGACTCGTTCGGCCGAGACTTCGACCCCTCGCTCAGCAAGCTCCCGCGCAACGTGAGCGCCCACGAATCCGCTGGCGCCGGTGACATATGCCTTCATGAGCGAAATCAGTATGACGTTCGCGCCGCGCGGTAGCGACCGAGTGCGATCATCGGCCACACGATGCGGTACAGGTGATAGCGAATGATGAAATCGCCGGGAAAGCCGGTACCGGTAAACAACTCTTCGTCCCAGTCTCCGTCGTCGCGCTGCGTCGCGCTGAGCCAGTCAGCGGCACGAACTGCGATCTCGCTCCCAGCAGCGCCAGCCGAGACGAGCGCCATCAGCGCCCAGGCGGTCTGAGAAGGCGTCGATTCACCACGCCCGTGCCAGTCCTGGCTGTCCTCGAGCGACCCATAGGAGCGGGCGTCCTCGCCGAAACCACCATCGGGATTCTGCCTCGAGGCGAGCCAGTCCACCGCGCGCTGAACAGCGGCGTCGTGAATATCCGTCTCGACCGCCTCCAGTGCCGGCAGCGCGGCGCCCATCCCGTAGATGTAGTTGACGCCCCAGCGACCAAACCATGAGCCGTCGTGCTCCTGCTCACCAAGCATGAAGGCAACGCCCTCGCTGACGTTGTCGGCGTACTTGGGCTTGCCTGCCAGAAGCTCGATCGCATGGGCTGACACGTCGACGGTCGGTGGATCAGTGACAGCACCGAAGTCGCAGAACGGAATGTTGTACAGCCATTCAGCGTCGTTGTCGACGTCGAACGCCCCCCAACCGCCGCCCTCACTCTGCATGGCAGCAATCCAGTCGCAGGCACGCTCGACGGCGGCCTCGCCCAGCTCGAGTTCCTCGAGCGCTAGCCCGACGACGGCCGCGTCATCAACGTCCGGATAGAGATCGTTGTCGTACTCGAACGCCCAACCACCCGGTGCGGCACCCGGCAGTCGCAACGCCCAGTCTCCCCGCGCCCGCACCTCCTCGCCGACGAGCCACTCTCCGGCCCGAACGAGCGCCGGATGGTCGGGCTCCACCTCGGCGGCGCGCAGTCCGAGCACGGCCAGAGCCGTGTCCCAGACCGGGGATTGACAGGCTTCCGGCCTGCGACGATCGTTCTCATCGACAAGGAAACGACTCCAACCACGTAGCGCCTTTTGCACGTAGGGCGAGTCGGGCCCATGACCGCGACAGACCAGCGCGATGGCCGACCACACCCATGGCGGCTGAATACCGCCCCAGGAGCCATCGATCTCCTGGCGGTCGATGATCCACTGCTCGGCGACCCCGAGGGCGCGCTCGCGACCCGGCTTGAATGGCGCCCGGGCGTAGCGCCGCAGCAGCCCATCCAGCTGCCACCAGACTCCCTGCTGGGGCACATCCGCGATACCGATATCCAGCTCGCTCGCCGCTCGCTCGGGTGCAATGTGGCGCACGGGCCGGTAGTGCATGACGACGGCAAGCGGCATGATCGTCTGCCGCGCCCAACACGCGAAGCTGTAGAGCGAGACCGGCGCGCTGGGCGGCAACAGAGCGAGCTCAGCCGGAAGTTGTGGAACCTCGTCCCACGACCACATGCCAAGAAGCGAGAGCCAGATCCGGGTAAAGGCTCGAGTTGCGCCGATGCCGCCGGCCTCGAGGCAGAACTGTTGCGCGCTCGCCAACTCCGGTGCGGCCGCCGGCAGGCCCGCGAGACGTAGCGCCGTGTAGGCCTCGACGGTCGCGTTCAGATCGGGATCTCCACCCTCAAAGATCGACCACAATCCGTCGGAGCGCTGGCGCGCGAGCAGCTCCGCCTGCACGCGTGTCGTGGTTTCTACATCGCGCAGTTGCAGGAACTCGAGAAAGAAGAGATGCTGTGCCGTGATTGTCACGTTTGACTCAAGCTCGCCGGCCCACCAGCCGCCGGGCCTCTGCAGTTCCAGCAGCCGTCGTGTGCCTCTCTCCAACACATCGTCGAGCGTGCGCGGCGTTCCGACTCGAACACCTACGCCTGCTCTATCGAGATCACGAGTTGCGCCGATTGTCACGCCGAGACCGCCCTGCCTGGGCCATTCTCGCCCTCGAGCTCAAGCGCGAGGCGCGCAGCTTTCTTCCCACTCCTCACTGCACCTTCCATCGTGGCAGGCCAGCCCGTCTGCGTCCAGGTCCCGGCCCGAAATACTTTGGCGCGAGATGTGCGAGCTTCGGCGCGGCTCGCAGCACTCCCCGGCGACCCAGCGAACGTTGCACGGGGCTCGCGACTGACCCGCGACCACAGCAGCTCAGCCTCACCGAAGCGCCCTGTAAGCTCGCCGGCGATCAGCGCGACGATGTCCTTGCCCCGGACGTCCATGAGCTCGGGCACTCCACTTGAAACCACCGTCAGGTACTGGCCCTTCTCCGGCTCGTGACCGGTCAGCCGGCCGCGGTCGAACACCCAGTGCGCCGGACTATCCAGCAGCGCAGCGAGAGACGGCTCCATGATCGGCCTGTCGAACCAGAGATGCACGCTCACGATCGGAGAGTCGCCAAGATTGGGCGCGCTCTCACCCAGAAGCGCGGCGCACTCGGCTGCCGGCGTGGCGACGACGACTGCGTCGGCCTCGAGTGACCCGCCATCGGCCAATTCGACTCCACCGTCGAGGACCGACTCCACGTTCGCGCGCATCATGATCGTGGCGCCGCGAGCGCGAAGCAATGTCGCCGCGGCGTCCCCATGCATCTCGCTCAGCGGCGCAAGTGGCAGCAGCAGGTCGCTCGCCGACTTCGGGCCCAGGAGTGCCGTCTTGACCGTGAAGATCGCCAGCGACGCGCTCGCCTCACTGCTCGGCAGGTTGAGCGCGGGCCGGATGAACACGTCCCAGAAGCGATCGATCTCGGCGGGGCGCTGCCCGAGGTCGCGCAGCAGCTCGGCAAAGCTCACGTCGTCATGTTCATTCGGATCGAGACGTCCCACGCGTTGCGCGACGCGGGCCACCCGCAGTCGCTCACGCCAGGAGAGGTGTCGGTAGCCCAACAGACCGAACGGGCCCGGGCCGATGGTCGAGACGCGACGATCTCGATCAACAACGGGAAGCTTGAGCTTGATGCGCGCCAAGCTATTTCCGCTTCCGATCTGCTCGATAAACGCGAGATACTCCGAACACGCACCGAGAGCGACATGCTGGCCGTTGTCCGGCGCAGGCGCCGGGTCGCCGTCGCGCTCGGGCAGTGTCTGCACGGCTCCGCCGAGCGTTGGGCGGGCCTCCACGAGCGTGACGGATGCTCCCCCATCCACCAGTTCAAGCGCAGCCGATAGCCCGGCGAGACCACCACCGACCACCACCGTTCGCAACTGTCGCATTCAACCGCCCGTTCTACTACCTCGAGGCCAACGCTCAAGCGTGCACAAGAGCGTACCGGCGTGACGTTCCCGTTCCACCGGAAACAGAAGCTCGATCTCGACGCACCCCTCGGAGGGATGAGTCCCTACTCATGTCTCCCGATAAGAGAGGCGTGGCCCAGCAGTACACGGAAACCCTCGGTGGCCGTGCGCTGCAAGCACGTGTTCAAGCGGCGCCGATGCCCAGGCTTCGTTCACGACCCAGGAAGCCAAGCGTGGACCCGCGCGTCTGCTGGTCGTCGCGAAGGAGTTCTCCTACAGCTTGTCGCGCCCACGCGTCAGAGCCGGGCGTGTGATTGTGCCGCTAGCGAACGCGGGTGAGGATGTCCACAACCTGCGCACTCGACGAATCGCCCCGAGACGCCACCGCAGCATTCCCCGCATCGACCCGGGCGGCAGGGCGCAGCTCAACCGCAAGCTCAAGCCAGGCCGCTACAACCTCTGGTGCAGTGTTCG